>URUT01000005.1 GCA_900551105.1 uncultured Mycoplasmatota bacterium | reverse complement strand
ATGGCTTATAATAGAAGAAAAAGAAAAGTTAAAAAGAATATTCCTGAAGCACAAGCACATATTCATTCAACATATAACAATACAGTAGTTTCAATTACTGATGTTAATGGTAATGTAATTAGTTGGGCTTCTGCTGGAACTATTGGTTATAAAGGTTCTAAAAAGAAGACTCCATTTGCTGCTGGACAAAGTGCTGAAGCTGCTGCTAAAGCTGCAATGGACTCTGGAGTAAAAAAAGTAGAAGTATTTGTTAAAGGACTTGGTAGTGGTAGAGAAAATGCTATTCGTTCACTACAAGCTGCTGGATTAGAGATTACTGCTATTAATGATGAAACACCAGTACCACATAATGGTTGTAGACCACCAAAACGTCCAAGAAATTAGGGGAGGAAAGATATTATGAATTTTGAAAAACCGGAATACAAAATTACAGAATATATTGAAAAAAGTAATTATGGAAAGTTTGAAATTGAACCTTTAGAAAGAGGTTTTGGAACAACTATTGGAAATGCACTTAGAAGAGTAATGTTATCATCTATGCCTGGTTCTGCAATAACTAGTGTTAAAATAGATGGTGTAATGCATGAATTTCAAAAAATAGATGGTGTAATTGAAGATGTAACTACAATAGTTTTAAATTTAAAGAGTGTAGTTATTAAGAACCATACTAAAGAAAATAAAACAATTAGATTATCTGCTAATACTGAAGGTGAAGTAAAAGCTGGAGATATTGAGTTAGATGCTGATTTAGAAATTATGAATCCAGACTTAGTTATTTGTACTTTAGTTAAGGGTGGAAAAATTGATATGGAAATGACTGTTGGTAATGGTCGTGGATATGTTGATTCTAAAGAAAATAAGAAATTACTTGGAGATTCTATTCAAGGATTAATTCCAATTGATTCACTTTATAGTCCAATTGAGAGAGTTGGTTATGAGGTAGAAGGAGCAAGAGTTGGACGTAATGAAAATTATGATAAACTAGTAATGGAGGTTTATACTAATGGTTCAATGAGTCCTGAAGAAGCTATGGCACTTGCAGCTAAAATTTTAATTGAACATTTTAAAATTGTTGCTGATTTAAATAACATTGCTGATGCTACGGGAATTATTGCCGAGAAGAAAGTTGATCAAATTATTAAAACTTTAGAAACTCCAATAGAAGAAATTGAATTCTCAGTTAGAGCATATAACTGCTTAAAGAGAGCTGGAATTCATACAATGCAAGATTTAATTGATAAGAGAGAAGTAGATGTTACTAAGATTCGTAACTTAGGTAAGAAATCTCTTAAAGAAGTATTAGATAAAGTTAAAGAAATGGGACTAAGCTTCCGTGATTAGAAAGAGGTAAGTAATATGTTATATCGTAAATTAGGTAGAGAAACTCGCATAAGAAGAAGTATATTAGCTGGACTTACTAAAGATGTAATTAAGAATGAATATGTTGTTACTACTGATGCAAGAGCAAAAGAAGTAAGAAAATTTGTTGATAAGATGATTACTTATGGTAAGGATGGATCTTTAGTATCTAGAAGAAAAGCACTTGCTTTCTTACAAAATGATACAGTAGCAGTTAATAAAGTATTTAATGAACTTGCTAAGCGTTATGAAGGTCGTAATGGTGGTTATACTAGATTAATTAAGTTAACTGAAAGAAAAGGCGACGATGCTATGCAAATTAGAATTGAACTTGTTTAGGTTCAATTCTTTTTTTGTCCAAAATGTAAAATGATTTTTGTCCAAATTGTAAAGTGAGACTTGTCCAAAATATAAAATACAAAAAAACATGAATTTGGCGTTCATGTTTTATTTTGAAATAATGCTTTCTAGAGCTAGGATAATCATATTATCAAGCGCGGTTTGTCTTTCTTCTGGTGATAAGTCTTCACTGCGTTTATATGGCGAATCAGAAATTGATACTAAACAGGTTGCTTCTTTATTTAAGAATTTTGCTACTGTAAATATTCCAAAAGCTTCCATTTCACTTGCTAGTAAATTAATATTTTTAGGAACTTTGTTTAATAAATGCTCTATACTTTCATAAACATCAAATATTTCTGATGTATAAATAGTACCTTTGGTTACATTTATATTTAGTTTCTTACTTGTATTAATTATTTTTTGATTTAGATTATTTGAAGAAGAAATTTTTTTACTTCTACTTTTAGTTAGAGCGTATCTAAAGTTGGAATCTGAATAAGCTGATGAAGCTAGAACAATATCTTTAATATTTAAATCTTTTGATAGGGCACCAGCTGAGCCAATTCTAATAATATTTTTTACGTTATAGAACTTATATAGTTCATAAGTATATAAAGAAGCACTTGGTATTCCCATACCGGAACCAATTACAGTTATTTCTTTACCTTTATAACTTCCAGTAAAGCCAAGCATGTTACGAATGTTATTTATTTCTCTAGCATTATCTAAATACTTTTCAGCAATATATTTAGCTCTTAGAGGATCACCCGGAAGTAAAACATTTTCTTTAATATTTTCTTTATTAGTTACAATGTGGATTGGGTTCATATTATCATCTATCTTTCTATTTAAAATTATAGCATAAGTAATATACTAGTGTATACCTAAAATATAGTTAGTTTTTTTCTAATAAAGTTATGTTATAATAATAAATAGGTATTTTGCGTGCATAATAAAAGAAGAGGTGACTTATGGTTTATAAAGATTATAAAATGAAGGGTTATACATTACATACAATTAAAACTGATAAGTTTAAAATAGTTCATGTAGAGGTTATTTTTAGAAATAATGTTATAAAAGAAGATATAGCTAAGAGAAATATGCTTTTTGATTATTTAGCAGAGTGTAATTTAAAGTATCCAACTAAAAGGGAGCTTAACTTAGAGTTAGAAGACTTATATAGTGCATCTATATATAATGTTACTAGTAGAATAGGTAATTCGATTGTTTCTAATTTTTGTATGGATTTTATTAATCCTAAATTTGCTTTAGATGATAATTTAACTACTAAGGCTTTTGAATTACTGTTTGAAATGATATTTAATCCTTTAGTTCACAATGATGAGTTTGATAATAAGATATTTGAGTTTGTATATAATAGATTAAAAAATGAGATGCTAATGATAGGTGAAAATCCTAAGAAGAAAGCAATACTTAGAGCTATGGATAGTTTAAAAGAAAATCCAGCTTCTTGGAATAGTTTAGGAAGCTTAGAAGATTTAGAGAAAGTTACCCCGGAAAATTTATTTAAGTATTACAAAGAAGTTCTTAATCATGATTATGTAGATATTTATGTTGTTGGTGATTTAGATATGGATGAGGTAAATAATACTGTGTCTAAGTTAACTAAGTTTAATGTTATTAAAAATCATAAAGTAGAGATGTATGTTCCTAATTTTGTGGGAAAGTTTGCTACGTTTAGTGATAAGAATAAGAGTGCTCAAAGTAATATTGTAGTGATACTTAATTTAAAAAATTTAACTAGTTATGAGAAAAAGTATGGTGCTAATATGTATAATCTTATATTAGGTGGAGGATCACTTGATACTAAGTTATATCAGAAGTTAAGGGTTCAAAATTCACTTTGTTATAATGTAATGTCTATGTATCAGAAGTATGATAATTTGATTTATATTACTACTAGTGTGGATGTTAATGCGAGTAAAAAAGCTGTAACTTTAATTAAAGAAGCAGTTAAAGAAATGATTAGTAATATTAGTGAGGAAGAACTTAATATAGGGAAGGCTTTAGTTAAAAGTAGTATTACAATGTATAGAGATAATATTGGTAGAATAGTTGATAATTCTTTTTATCAAGATGTTAGTGATGTTGATCCTTATGATGTTAGGTTAGAGACTTTTAATAATATGAAGGTTAGTGATGTTACTAGTGTTGCTAAGAAAGCGTACATTCAAACAATTTATGTTTTAGAAGGGGGCAAATAATTTGAAAGAAATATTAATTCCTGGTGCTAATGAAAAATTATATTTGTATAAGTTAGATAATGGTTTACAAGTTTATATGGTACCAAATAATAAAACAAAGAATTTTTATATTACTTTAAGTACTAAGTTTGGTTCTATTGATACTAAGTTTGAATATAAGGGACATAAGTATGATATGCCAAAGGGGATTGCTCATTATTTAGAACATTTGATGTTTAATATGCCAGATGGTAGTGCTCATGATGTTTTTAGTAAGTTAGGAGCTAGTTCTAATGCTTTTACTTCTTATGATGTAACTTGTTATGAGGTATTTGCTAATAATAAGTTTAAAGAGTGTTTAGAGTATTTAATAGATTATGTTTATACTCCTTATTTTACTAAGGATAATGTTGCTAATGAAAGAGGAATAATTACTGAAGAGATTAAGATGTATGAAGATAGTCCTGGTTCTACGTTGATTAATGGTTTATTACAAAATATATTTGTAAGCGATGAAAGAAGATATTTAGTTAGTGGAACAGTTTCTGATGTTAAGAAGATTACTAAGGAAGATATAGATTTATGTTATGAGGCTTTTTATCATCCTGAGAATATGTTTATGATAATTACTGGAGATTTTGATCCTAGTATGGCGGTTTCAATAATTACTGAGGAAATGAAGAAAAAGAAGTTTAAAGAGTTTGTTAAACCGACTTTATTAAGAGGAAAAGAACCTTTTAAGATTGTGACTGATTATAGTGAAAAAGAAATGGATTTAGAAAAGAACAAGGTTGCAGTAGGTTTTAAGATACCAAAGAGTAGTTTTAGGTCTTTAAAGTTATCTGATAGTGAGGCATTACTATATATTAATTTATTTACTAGAGTGATGTTTGGTTCTACTTCTTTTTTAAAAGAAGAGTTACAAACTAGTGGAGTTATTACTGGTGGAATTAGTATGAATTTAACTGAAACTAGTGATTATTTTGTGCAGGTTCTTGCTAGTAGTACAGAGTTTCCTGATTATTTTATTAAGAGAGTTAAAGAGACTTTTGCTTTAAGAGATGTAACTGAAGATGATGTTAGAAGAAAGGTTAATGTTTCAGTAAGTAATTTTATTATGTTATTTGATGAGATTGAAGCTGTTAATAATCAAATTCAGGATGATGTTATAAATTATGGGGATTATATTTATGATATATTTAATGTTTATAAAAGTTTGAATTTAGAGACACTTATTAAGGTAATGGATAAATTAGATAAAGTTTTAGTTAGTGTATTTGTGTTAAAACCAAAGAAGGAAGAAGAGTAGTTTCTTCTTTTTATATTTTAATATTTATAATAAATTTAAGGCATTTTAAAGAAAAATGTCTTTTTACATGATATAATATTAAATGCAAATAAAATTGTATCATGGAGGTAGTGATTTATGATTAAAGGAAAACCTTTTGTAAAATGGGCAGGCGGAAAAAGACAAATTATAGATAAATTAAAACAATATGTTCCAGAGGAGTTTAATATTTATTATGAACCATTTATTGGTGGTGGAGCATTACTCTTTGAGCTTTCACCTAAAAGAGCTGTTGTTAACGATTATAATAAAGAGCTTATGAATGTGTATGAGTGTATTAAAGATAGTAAGAAATTTGAATTAATGTGCAAGGAATTAAATCATCATGAGACTGAACATTCTGAGGCGTATTATTATGAAGTTAGAAATATAGATAGAGATAAAAAAAAGTTTAGTAAGCTAGCAGATTATAAAAGAGCGGCGAGAACCATTTATTTGAATAAGGCGTGTTTTAATGGTTTGTATAGAGTTAATAGTAAAAATGAGTTTAATGTACCTTTTGGTAAAAAAACTAAGGTAAATACTTACGAAGGCCAAAATTTAGGGATTATTTGTGGGTATTTAAACTATAATGAAATTAATTTATTATCTGTTGATTTTGAAGAGGCAGTAAAAGATGCTAAAAAGGGTGATTTTATTTATTTTGATCCGCCTTATGATTCAGATACTTCAATATTTAATAGTTATACTGAAGACGGCTTTGGTAAAGATGAACAAAAAAGACTTGCTAAAGTATTTAAAGAATTATCTGATAAAGGATGTTATGTTATGCTTTCTAATCACAATACAACTTTAATAAATGAATTATATAAAGATTTTTATATTCATGTAATTGAAGCAAAAAGAAATATAAATGCAAACGGACAAAAAAGAGGCAAGGTAAAAGAAGTTATTATTACAAATTACGAAAATAAAAAAGGATTTGAATAATTGATAGTGTATAAATATATATAGGAGGTTATTGTATGAGTAAGAAATATTATTATAATGATAGCAATTTTAAACTTATACATGGTGATTCATTTAAAATACTAAAGGGTGTAGAACCTAAAAGTGTTGATATGGTATTTGCAGATCCTCCTTATTTTTTATCTAGTGATGGTATTTCTTGTAGTGGTGGAAAAATGGTATCGGTTAATAAGGGTGATTGGGATAAACCTGTTAGTGTAGAAGAAAAACATAGATTTAATAGAAAGTGGATTAAATTGTGTTATCAAGTACTGAAAGATAATGGGACTATTTGGATTAGTGGAACAATGCATAATATTTATTCAATAGGTATGGCGCTGGAGCAAGAAGGATTTAAAATAATAAATAATATAACATGGAAAAAATTAAATCCACCACCAAATATTAGTTGCAGGTTTTTTGTTCATTCTACCGAAACTATATTGTGGGCAAAAAAAAATATAAAAAATGTAAAACACAAGTTTAATTATTCCTTGATGAGACAACTAAATGGTGGTAAGCAAATGAAAGATGTATGGGAATCATCTCTAACTAAACCAAGCGAGAAAAAATATGGTAAACACCCTACACAAAAACCCATGGAGATTTTAGAAAAAATAATATTAGCATCTACTAATGAAGGGGATTTAATATTAGACCCATTTAATGGTAGTGGAACAACTGGAATTGTGGCTAGTAGATTAAATAGAAGGTACATAGGCATTGAAAAAGAAAAAGAATTTTTAGATTTAACAATAAAAAGAAAGGAAAGTGAGAAAAAATGAAACGAGAGTTTGAGGATATAATTAAAAGTCTAAAAAAGAGTATAACTCCAGCAGATTATTTTGTTGATTATCCTAAAGTATATATTAAAATAAAAGATTATGAAATTCACTTGAATATTTTAAATACATTAATTGGAAAAGATAATATTGAACATGAATTTATAGAACTTGTATCACAATATCCAGAAGTGATGCATTCTATTCCAATTCTTTTAGCAACACATGAGCATAAATTTAATATAATAAACATTCCTTGTGTTGAAGTTTTAAATAATATTAAAAATAAAAACTATGCTTTTTTTGATGAACAATATATATGTTACGATTTTAATGAATTAAACCATTCAATTGGGGATTACGCGTTTTTTTTAAAGAAAAGTGGACTTTTAGAATTATTGCAAAATAGAAAAATTAAAAATTTAGTTGATTATGTGATAGGAATAGAAGTAGGTTTAGATTCTAACAGTAGAAAGAATCGTAGTGGTAAGATTATGGAAGATATAGTTGAGGAATTTTTTAAAGTTTCTGGTATTGAATATTATAAGCAGATAAAATATAAAGAAATTGATGAAAAATTTGGAACAAATTTTTGTTCTATTGGTAAAGCAACTAAAAAATTTGATTTTGTTTTTAAAAGTAAAAATAGCAATGATTTAATAGTAATGGAAGTAAATTGTTATGGTACTCAAGGTTCAAAACCAAATGAGACTGCCAAGGGATATATAGAATTAAATAATAAAGTTAAAGCTATAAAAGGAGCAAAATTTGTTTGGATAACTGATGGTATCGGTTGGAATAGTTCTAAATTAAATTTAGAAGATGCTTATGACAATATAGAACATCTTTATACAATTAAAGATTTAGAAAATAATCTTTTAGAAAAGTTATAAAAACTTAAATTAATGCATTTTTATTTAGGTTTATTTCCTAAAAATGGTTGACATAAGTGGTTAAAAAGCATATAATTTAAGACATAAAAAGCAGTTGATGAAGACGTTGATGTGAAAGGCATTAAGAGAGCTTGCGTTATGGTGAAAGTAAGTATGCTGGAAATATCATGAATCACTTCGGATGTGACTATTGGATAAGAATAGTACGGATTTCTTCGTTAAGGAAAATGAGTGTGTGAATAAAGTTCATGAACTAAGGTGGTAACACGGGTGTATTCTCGTCCTTAGGTTTGTGGGCTTTTTTTTTAGAAAGGATTTGATAAAATGGATTATAAAGATACACTTTTAATGCCTAAGACTGATTTTCAAATGAAAGGTAATTTACCTGAAAATGAGAAAATACAAAGAGCTAAATGGGATGAGATGGATTTATATGCAAAGTTAAGAGAGAAGAATAAGGGTAAAGAACCTTTTGTACTTCATGATGGGCCACCTTATGCTAATGGAGCTATTCATATTGGTCATGCGATGAATAAGATTTTAAAGGATTTTGTTAATCGTTATATGGCGATGAATGGTAGGGATATGATTTATATTCCTGGATGGGATACTCATGGTCTTCCTATTGAGCAAGCTGTTACTAATAGTGGTGTTGATCGTAAGAGTATGAGTAAGGCTGACTTTAGAGCTTTATGTGAGAAGTATGCTTATGAACAAATTGAAAAGCAGATGGCTGGTTTTAAAGAATTAAATGTTTTAGCTGATTGGGATCATCCTTATATTACTTTACAAAAAGAGTTAGAGGCAAAGCAGATTGAGGTATTTGCTGAGATGGCTCGTAAGGGATTAATCTTTAAAGGATTAAAACCAGTATATTGGTCGCCTTCTAGTGAGAGTGCTTTAGCTGAGGCAGAAATTGAATATCATGATCGTAAAGATCCATCAATATTTGTGGCTTTTCCAGTTGTAGAGGGAAATGATACGGTTAAAGTAGGAGAAAATTTAGTTATTTGGACTACTACTCCTTGGACTTTACCTTGTAATACTGGTATAGCGATTAGTGAAAAGTTTGATTATGCTAAGGTTTTAGTTGATGGTAAAGTTTATATTGTAGCTAATAGTTTAGTTGATTCTTTAGCTGCTGAGTTTGGTTGGAAAGATTATAAAGTAACTGAAGTATTTGGTGGAGATAAGTTTGAAGGTGTAAAATATAAACATGTCTTTATGGATAGAGTAAGTCCAGTTATTGATGGCTTTCATGTAACTTTAGATGCTGGTACTGGATTAGTTCACTTAGCTCCTATGTATGGTGCTGATGACTTTATTATTGGTAAACAATATAATTTAGAGATGGTTAATGGTATTGATGATCAAGGAGTTTTAAATGAGCTTTCTGGACCTTTTGCTGGATTATTTTTTGAGGATGCTAATAAGGCTGTAACTGTTAAGCTAGATGAACTTGGAGTACTTTTAAAACTTAAGTTTATTACTCACTCATATCCTCATGATTGGCGTACTAAGAAACCAATTATCTTTAGAGCTACTGATCAATGGTTTTGTAGTATAGATAAAATTAGAGATGAGCTATTAAATGAATTAGAACATAATGTTAAGTTTCATACTCCTTGGGGTAAGAAGAGACTTTATAATATGATTCATGATAGAGGAGACTGGTGTATTTCTAGACAAAGAGTTTGGGGAGTACCAATTCCAATATTCTATAATGAAGATGGTAGTGCTATTTGTGATTATGATGTTATGATGCATGTTGCTGATTTATTTAGAGAGTATGGTTCTAATGTTTGGTTTGAAAGAGATGCTAAAGATTTACTTCCTGAAGGTTATACAAATCCAAAAAGTCCAAATGGAAACTTTACTAAAGAAACTGACATTATGGATGTATGGTTTGATTCTGGTTCTACTTGGAATGGAGTTTTAAGAGGACAAGGTTTACCATATCCAGCTGATATGTATTTAGAGGGTTCTGATCAATATCGTGGGTGGTTTAATAGTTCATTAATTTGTGGAGTTGCAGTTACTGGTAAGGCTCCATATAAAGAATTAGTTTCTCATGGATTTACTTTAGATGGTAAAGGTAATAAGATGAGTAAGAGTTTAGGTAATGTAATTGTTCCATCTGATATGGTTAGATTACATGGCTCTGATATATTAAGATTATGGGTAGCTTCTACTGATTATACTGAAGATGTTAGAATTAGTGATGATTTAATTAAACAAGTTAAAGAAAGTTATCGTAAGATAAGAAATACTGCTAAGTTTATTTTAGGTAATTTAAATGATTTTGATCCTAAGAAAGATTTAGTAGAGTTTAAAGATATGCCTTTATATGATAAGTATATGATGTATGAACTAAGTAAGTATGTTGGTGATGTTAAAAAAGCTTATAGTGGATATTATTTCCAAGATGTTTATAAACTTACTAATAACTTTATTAGTTTTACACTATCTAATTTCTATTTAGATTTTACTAAAGATATATTATATATTGAAAAGGCTGACTCTTTAGTAAGAAGAAGTGTACAGACTATTCTTTATAATATTATTAAGAATTTAGATGTATTACTTGCGCCAATTTTACCTTATACTATGGAAGAGATTTATAGTTATATTCCTGGAGATAAGTTAGAAAGTGTTCATTTATGTGATATGCCTGAAGTACAAGACTATGAGATAGATAATAAGTTATGGGAACATTTCTTTGATGTTAAAAATGATGTGTTTAAAGCATTAGAGAGTGCTCGTAATGAAAAGGTTATTGGTTCTGGGCTAGAGGCTGAAGTTCTTGTTAATTTACCTGAAAAGTATCAAGATGTAGAGAAAGAGTTAGGTAATGTAATGCATCAATTATTAATAATTTCTAAAATTACATTTACAACCGATGAATTACCAAAGTATGATAATGTTTCAGTACTTGTTAAGAAGAGTAATGGTGAAAAATGTAATAGATGCTGGAATTATGTAGATGAACTTCATGATGGAATTTGTGATAGATGTGCAAATATTATAAAAAAGTAAACTGACAAAATATTTTGTTAGTTTTTTCTTGCCATTATGATAATTATGATTTATAATCTTAATAGAAAGTAGATGAGAATATGAATAACAATAAGTCATTAATATTGACAGTGGTGGGTTTGGTAACATTGATTGTTTGTGCAGTTGGCGGAACATACGCATACTTCACAGCGCAGATTGGAACAGGCGAAAGTGATCCAACAATTAAAGTTGATGCAGGTCAATTAAAGATTAATTATGCTAATGGAAATAGTGTACATATAGCTAATGATGTACAACCAACAGCAGCAACTTGTAATGATAATAAGCCAAGTGATGGTGGAGCATATTTATGTGATCAAAGTGCTTATACTCCAGTAGGTGTTAAGAATTTTACACTAACAGGTACTAATACTACTGATTCAACTAAAAATATGAGAATGCCTTATAACTTAGTTTTAACTGTAAACAAAAATGAGTTTAGTGCTGGTGCTCTTAAATATAGCTTAGTAGGTACTAAAGAAGCAGGAGATACAGGAAGTGTTGTAAATATTGCTGCATGGAAAGATTTAGCAACAACTGCAAAAGCTACTGATATAGCTTTGGGAACTGGTTACTTTATGCCAGGAACAAATAATATTCATACTTATAAGTTAAATATTTATTTCCCTGATAATCATGTACCACAAGATAATGATAAGAATAAAACATTTAGTGCTAATATTAAAGTTACTACAAGTGAAATAACTAAATAAAAATTGATAGCAAATATCAATTTTTTTTAACTGTGAAAGTGGTGGATGTTTGATGAAAGAGTTTATTAGTAATTTAAAGAAACTTAATAAGTATTGTAAAGGACAAAAATGTAAAATAATTTTGTTTTTTCTTTTTAGTTTGTTTATGGTTGCTTTAACAGTAGTGATGCCATTAATAAATGCAAAGTTTATTGTTTTACTTACTCAAAATAATTTTGTGAGGCTTTTTTACATGGCAATATTTCTTTTCTTGATGGAAATGGGGTATGATTTATTTAATTATTTTGCTCATAAAATTAAACTTAAACTTTTTCGTGATGTTTTAAATGAACTAGTAATTGATTTAAGTAAAAATATTTTAAGAATAGAAAATAAGTCTTTAGATAGTCATGGTAGTGGAGTTTTTATCCAAAGATTAACCGGGGATGCTAGCAGACTTTCAGAAGTTATTGATGTTACTGTTTTAAAGTTTACTAATATTTTAAGATATATTGGGATAATTGTAGCTATTTTTATAGTTAATAAGTTAGTGTTTATTTATGTTATAGTGTTATTGATAATTTTATTTGTGCTTGAGCATTATAAAACTTTAACTAAGAAAGAAAACGATAGAGTATATCGTTTGTCTAAGGAAAGAGCATCTAGTTTTGTGATTGAACTTGTAAGAGGTGCTAGGGATATTAAGATGCTTAATAGTGAAAAAGATTTTATTAATGAACTAGATAATAAGATTAAAGAATCTAATAGTTTGGATTATAAGATGCAAAAAACTAATTTAAATTATAAATTATTAATTTTTTCTATAAGAGATTTGGGAGAAATGATATCTATTTGTTTATTAGTTTTTCTTATAAGTAGAAATATTATTGATTATGCGATTGCATTGGTTTTATATAATTACTGTAATAATACTGGTGGAGCAATCAATGTTTTAGGTGATTTGCTTGAGTATATTAAAGATTTTAATTTATCTTGTGATAGAGTTTTTTCCATTATTAAAAGTGATGAATTTAAGAAAGAAAAATTTGGTAAGAAAAAGATAGATAAGATTAATGGGAATTTTGAGTTTAAGGATGTTAGTTTTGGTTATGATGATAACAAAGTTTTAGATAATTTATCTTTTTGTGTTCATGCTAATGAAACTGTGGCTTTTGTTGGTAAGAGTGGTGCTGGAAAGACAACAATTTTTAATTTACTTTGTAAGATGTATGATATTGATAAGGGTAAGATTACGATTGATGGAATAGATATTAATAAACTTGATAAAGATAGTATTAGAGGTAATATTACAATTATTAATCAGGATCCTTATATTTTTAATGTTAGTATTAGAGATAATTTAAGACTTGTTAAGAATAATGTTACTGATGAAGAGATTACAAGTGCATGTAAAATGGCTTGTTTGGATGATTTTATTAATACTTTACCAATGGGGTATGATACTATGGTTGGTGAAGGGGGAATAAATTTGTCTGGTGGTCAAAAGCAGAGACTTGCGATTGCGAGAGCTTTAGTTCAAAAGACTGAAATTATTCTTTTTGATGAAGCGACTAGTGCTTTAGACAATGAGACCCAGGAGAAAATAAAACAAGCTATTAATAATATGAAGCATGAATATACCATATTAATAATAGCTCATAGGTTATCTACGATTGCTAGTGCGGATAGAATATTATTTTTAAGTGATGGAAAGATTAAGTGTGAGGGTAGTCATAGTTATTTATTAAAAAACTGCCCCGAATATAAGCATTTATACGAGGCAGAAATTAGTAAGGATTAAAATTTTATTGTGTCATTTTGGGAAGGAAATTGATTTCCTTTTTCTTTTGTTTTTTTTCTTTCTTCAATAACATCTTCTATTGTTTCAATGATTAAATCTTTGATTTTGTCGATTTTTGAACTATCAAATTCATCACTATCATATAGATCTTTTAGTTCCATTTTTAGATTATTTAGCTCTTCTAGACTTAAGAATCTTAGAGAGGCTTTAAATGTGCAGAATATAACATCTATCTCATGGGGTACGGTTTCTAAGTCTTCATCACTACTTAAATATAATGTGTTTAGAGCTTCATCTAATAGTTCATCTACACGGTAGGTACCAATTAGGTCGGCATCTTCTTCACTAAGGTCCGTAGTAATTTCTGATAATCTTGGAAATGGGTTACCTGTTTTTATAAAGTTATCTTCTAAGGAAGGACAAAGATATAATAGATAGAAAGCAAATATGTTTATTTCTACTGTGTCTTTTTTATTTTCTAGTTCTTCTAACACGGCTGTGTGTAACTGATTTTTTACTTTTGTTTCATAGTCTTTAATTTCCGGTAATTTATCTTTGTAGTCAGGAACTAGTGTTTTGATGTTTTTATTTAAGTAAATCATATAATTATCTTGGTCTTTAACAGCGCATGAGGTTAGTTTGTAAATAATTCTTGATAGTACTAGTTCTTCTTCATCGTCTTTGTTTAGAATCATAAATTCGGGAGAATCTACGGTTTCATTTAGTTCTTCTTCAAAGTAATCAGCTGCTTTTCTAGCACTTTCAGGATGTTTATTAAAATAATCATAAATTTGATTTTCATCATCTTTTAGTAGAGCAAGTTTTGTAAGAAGATTTTTAAATGCAGTTCCATTAGGATTACTATTATAAGCCTTTATTAAAGACATGTAAGTTTTCATGATTGCATTACTAAGCTCTAGTAGTTTTTTTAGTTTAGCTATTTCTTTGTCAGAAAGACTATAATCTTTTAGATTTTTTTCTAATTCGTTATTATCAATGTCTAGTGATTTTTTTAAATTTGGTTTGTTTTTAATTAATAATAGAAGTCTTTCTTTTGTATCATCATCTAGTTCAGTTTCATCTAAATCATCGCGTAAGTTTAAAATTTCTTTATTTGATAGAAATAATAGACAGCAGGAAAAGATATAATATGAAAGTGGAGAAGTACGGTTTTCTAGAGCTTCAATAGCGTCATTAATTTTATCACCGAAAACCATATCTTGAAACTTAAGTTGCTGATGTCTTTTGACCCAGGTGTTACCACTAATGCCAGCAATTAAATCTTTTGGTATGGGGCCAAAGTGGTTTTCAATTTGAAATTCTTCTAGTTCAGGGTCAGTAAATTGTAAAAGATATTTATAGGCATCCATGTCAGGAATGTCGCTAGCGTTTAGTAGGTTATATAATGCTTTTTTGTATGCTAAAGATAGGCGAGGAGTCTGATAATACATATATGTTATGGTGTCTCCTAATAAACTTTCATCGTTGTCAGCAATTTCTAAAGCCTCAGAAGTATTTACTAGATTAGCAAATATTTTTGGATCTTTTAAAGTCATTAGGTAAAAATAGTTATACAGTCTTTCAGTTACTAAAATATCATCATTTTCAGATTCTAAAATATCTGATAAGTTTGCTTTTTTAAACTTTGCTGTTTTAGATAATTCTATAAATACTTCATAGGCCATTTGTCTATTTTGAGCAAAGTATAGTAGTTGTTGTAGTTCAGCTGTGATAAGAAAATTTATATTATGTATAATTTGTGATCTTTCATTACTATAATTTTGGCCATTATTGCGTTCTATTTTAATTAGTTTTTTATATTCTCTTAGGATTTCGTATTCAATTTCAATAGTCCTATTTAATCTTTTTTTAGCAATATTATCCATATATCCCCCTAATGGTTTTTTATGATAGCATATTTTTTGTTATTATTAAATATATTTTCACGAAAAAACGCATATTTCTATGCGCTTTTAGTTACTATCTATTGTAGTATTCAACGATTAATGATTCGTTAATATCAGCATTTAGTTCACTTCTTTCTGGAAGTCTTAAGTAAGTTCCAGTCATTTTCTTATCGTCAAACTCAACATAAGCAGGACGATTTAAAGTGTTTTCTAGTGCTTGTTTCATTGCTGAATGGTTAAGTGATTTTTCTTTAACAGAAATAGTGCTACCAACTTTAACAATATAAGAAGGAATATCAACACTTTCACCATTTACTAAAATATGACCATGGTTTACAAGTTGTCTTGCACCACGTCTAGTATTAGCAAGTCCCATACGATAAACAACATTATCTAAACGACTTTCTAATAATTTTAAGAAGTTTTCACCAGCAATACCTTTCATTTTAGCAGCTTTTTCAAAAGTATGAGCAAATTGTTTTTCAGTTAAACCATACATAAATCTTACTTTTTGTTTTTCTTCTAACTGAATACCATATTCACTTAATTTTCTTCTTCTGCTAGTACCATGAATTCCAGGAGCATAAGGACGTCTAGCTAGTTCTTTACCATTTTCTAAAGTAGAGAAACCTAATTTACGAGACTTCTTATAAGCTGGACCAGTATATCTTGACATTTGTATTCTCCTTTCTTTCGTTTAAAGGAATTCTTATCTTTTAATAGGGTGTTTATTATTTTTTTCACTTAAGGCAGTTAAGTTACTAAAGTTCTTGCAAATAAACACATTATTAATTAATAAGAACCTGCCTAAATACGTAAGAGTATTATATATTAAATGTATGTAAAAGTCAATTGAAAATGCGTATTAAGTGTGCTAAAATTATTTTAATAATAGTTAGGACTGATTAGGGTGAAGGATTATTTTGAGATAAAAAATTATGAAGATGCTATTTCATCAGCTGCAGCAGTTATTAGGGGAGATAAATATAGAATAACAATTCTTAGTGATATTCTAGTTAGAATAGAGTATTCTTCATCTAATAAGTTTGAAGATAGACCTACGGAATTAGTTAAGTTTCGTAAATTTGACGTTCCTAAATTTATGAAAAAAGAAGATGATAATTTTTTAGTTATTACTACTAATTATTTTAAGCTTGAATATCAAAAAGGTAAACCTTTTTTTGGCTCTAAGATGAATCCTTCACAGTATTTTAAAATATCTTTAAACAATACAGATAAAGTGTGGTTTTTTGGAGCGGCAGAGGCACGCAATTTTAAAGGGGCTGGATATAATTTAGATACAGGACTATCTAAAGGATTATATTCTACTGATGGATTTGTTTCACTAGATGATAGTCATAGTTTAATTTTTAATAGAGATGGTTCACTAGGTAAAAGAAGTGATGAGAGATTAGATACTTATGTTTTTATGTATCGTAAGGATTTTGGTTATTGTTTAAGAGATTATTTTAAACTTACTGGTAAGCCTGCTTTAGTGCCACGTTATAGTTTGGGTGTTTGGTGGAATAAAGATGTTACTTATAACTCTAAAGATATTGATGATTTAGTGTGGAGTTTTAAAAAGAATGAGATACCATTATCTGTATTACTTCTTGGTAATGAGTGGCATATGACTTATGAAAATACTCTTACTGGGTATACTTTTGATTATAATTTATTTAATAATCCAAAAGAATTTATTGATAAGTTACATGCAAATAATATTCGTTTAGGTTTAGAGATTGATCCCTCACATGGAATTAGTCCTGATGAAATTGCTTATCAAAGATTTAAAAATATAGCTGGGTATGTTAAGCCAGGGCTTATTCCTTTTAATGTATTTAATAAACAAATGTTAACTGCTTATTTTGATGAGTTTATTAAGCCTTTAAATGATATTGGTGTAGATTTTTATTTTATTAATTATGATAATAAAGATGATTTATATACTTTAAGAGCACTTAATTATTTTCATTACAATAATTATAAGAGTAGTCCTAAAAAAAGAGGAATGATTTTATCTCGTAATGGATTAGTAGCTGCACATACGATGCCGGTATTATATAGTGGACAAACTAAGGTTTCTTGGGATACACTAGAAAAGCTTCCTGAATATAATTCTAGGAGTGCTAATATAGGATTGTCTTGGTGGAGTCATGATATTGGTGGTTATAAAGATGGAGTAGAAGATCCAGAACTTTATATGAGATATGTTCAGTTTGGAACGTATAGTCCAATACTTCGTTTTAGTAGTGATGCTTCGCATTTTTATAAAAGAGAACCTTGGCACTGGGACGTTAAGACATATTCAGTAGTTAAAGATTATTTAAGATTAAGACATAGATTAATACCTTATATTTATACTGAAGGATATAAGTATTTTAAGACAGGGCTTCCTTTAGTACAGCCTTTATATTATAAGTACCCTGAAATTTATGATGAACCAGTATATCGTAATGAGTATTATTTTGGAACAGAGTTATTAATTGCTCCAATAACAACTAAAAAAGAGGTTTTAATGAACCGTACTATTCATAGAATATTTTTGCCGGATGGTATTTGGTATGATTTTAAAACTGGTAAAAAGTTTGTTGGTGGTAAAAGATATGTGTCATTTTTTAAAGATGAAGATTATCCAGTGTTTGCTAAAAGAGGAACAATTATTCCAATGGCATTTTTAGCTAATGATGATTTAAATAATACAAGTGTACCTAGTAAGTTAGAAGTTCATATATTTCCAGGGGCTAGTAATGTTTATAAACTTTATGAAGATGATGGTATTAGTAGTGCATTTTTAGATGGTTTTTACTTAGTTACCGATATTGATTATAATTATCAAGCAAATAACTTTACAGTGATTATTAGACCTACTGATGGTAAGACAGGAATAATACCGGTAAATAGAGATTATTTAATTAGATTTAGAAATACTAGAAAAGCTAGTGATGTTGTAATTTATATTGGTGAAGAGAAGATAGATAAGTTTAATGCTTATGAAGATGGTAATGATTTTGTAGTAGAGGTAGTAAATGTACCAACTACTAAGCAGTTATCTATTAATTGTAAGGGTAAAGATATAGAGATAGCAGCTGAGAGAATTATTAATGAAGATATTGATAGTATCTTAAGTGATTTAATGATTAAGACTAGTTTAAAAGAAAATATTGCAGCAATTATATTTAGTGATGTTGATATTAAACAAAAGAGAATAGAAATAAGAAAGTTAAGAGTTAAGGGGTTACATGGAAAATATGTTAGAATGTTTATAAAATTACTTGAATATGTTGCAGAAATTTAATATAATACATTTTAAGCAGATGAAGAAAGAGTATTAGTAAATTAATATTTAGAGAGAGTTAGTGGCTGGTGAAAACTAATAATAGAGATTTACGAACTTGCTTTTGGATGTGATAGGGTAAGAGCTTTATATCTATTAAGTTAAAAATTAAGGTGGTACCACGGCTTGTCGTCCTTTGGATGAGTCGTGGTTTTTATTTTAGAGGAGGCGTTATGAAAGATCTTTTTGTATTTGTTACTTGTTTTGTAGTAGTAGCTATTGTTTATTTAGTTATTTTTTTAGTTAAGTTAAAGAAAAAAGATTTAGCTAACTCTAAAGAGGTTAAGTATTTATGTTTAAAATATAAGATTAAGTTAAAAGATATTAATTTAAAACGGTTATGGCCTTTTATAATTTTAGCTAATAGTTTAATAATAAGTGCTTCTGGTACACTTTGTACAATGCTTGATTTGGGTTATGCGTGGCAGTTATTATTTGGTTTTGGATTATTATTTGTACTTATTTATTTAGTTTATGGATTAATAGGTATGATTTTAAAGAAAGTTATAGAAAAGAGGAATAGAAAATGATTAATACAGGTAAAATAGAGAAAAAATGGCAAGAAAGATGGGAAAAAGAAGGGGTATTTACTGCTAAAGAAAATAGTGATAAACCTAAATATTATATTTTGGTAGAGTTTCCTTATCCATCTGGATCAGGACTACATGTTGGACATGTTAGAAGTTATACAGCTTTAGATGCGATGGCAAGAGTTAAAAGAGCTCAGGGCTATAATGTTTTGTATCCAATGGGATGGGATGCTTTTGGTTCTCCTGCTGAGCAGTATGCGATAAAGAATCATGTTTATCCAGCTAATATGGTTAAGGAATGCATAGAGGTATTTAAAAAACAAATTAAGTCTTTAGGCATTTCTTTTGATTGGAGTAGAGAGATTAATACAAGTGATCCAAATTATTATAAGTGGACTCAGTGGCAGTTTCTACAATTTTTTAAGGCTGGTATGGCTTATAAAGCTGAAAAAGATATTAACTGGTGTCCAAATTGTAAGGTAGGATTATCTAATGAGGATGCTGCTGGTGGGGTTTGTGAAAGATGCGGTGGACCAACAACTAAGAAACTTAAAAATCAATGGATGCTTCGTATGAGTAGTTATGCTGATAGTTTGATTGAGGGACTAAAAGATACTGACTTTATGGATAAAATTAAAACTGCTCAAATTAACTGGATTGGTAAAAGTATTGGTGCAGATGTAGATTTTAAGATTGCGGGAACTGATGATAAACTAACTGTATTTACTACAAGATGTGATACTCTTTATGGAGTTACATTTATGGTTATGAGTCCTGAACATCCTTATTTAGAAAAGTATAAAGATAGAATTAAGAATATTGATGAAATTATAGCTTATCAGGAAGAAGCTAAGAGAAAAAGTGAGATTGAAAGAACTGATGAGAGTAAAGAAAAGACTGGAATAAAAATAGATGGTTTAATGGCTATTAATCCGGTTAATAATACAGAGATACCAATTTATGTGTCTGATTATGTATTGATGGGTTATGGTACAGGAGCTATTATGGCCGTTCCAGCTCATGATACAAGAGATTATGAATTTGCTAAGAAGTTTGGAATTGACATAGTACAAGTTTTAGAAGAAGTAACCGGTGTTAAGAATGAAAATGAATCACATAAAGATAGTATTGTAGCCGTAGTTTATGATGAAAAGAATGATAAATATCTAACAATTAATTGGAAAGAATTAGGCGGTAGATTATTTATTGGTGGTACTAGAAAAAATGGTGAAGATGCTATTACTTGTGCTTTAAGAGAAATTAAAGAAGAAACTGGATATGATGATTTAGAGTTTATTAAAGAAACATTTAAGATTAATCATCATTACTATGCTTATAATAAAGATAAATATTTTGAAATAGAAAGTACTGGCTTGTTTTTTAAATTAAAATCTGATCACATGGTTGAACAAAAATTGGACGCTGATGAAAAGTTCTGTGTTGAATGGGTCAGCAAAGATATTGCTGAAGACGAAATTAAAGATGAATTACATAGTAAGACATTTAATTATTGTATAAATGATACAGCAATGATAGGTGATGGAGTTCACATTAATTCAGGCGTTTTAAATGGACTTGGTAAAGATGATGCAATAAGTAAAATGATAAGTTATTTGGAGGAAAATAAGATTGGTAAGAAGACTATTAATTATAGACTTCAAGACTGGGTTTTCTCTAGACAAAGATTCTGGGGAGAGCCAATTCCAATGGTATATTGTGAAGATTGTGGATGGGTACCAGTTCCGGAAGAAGAACTTCCTTTGGTACTACCTGATGTTAGTAGTTATGAACCTACTGATAATGGAGAAAGTCCACTTAGTACTTTAAGTGATTGGGTTAATACTCCTTGTCCACATTGTGGTAAGATGGCAAAGAGAGAAACTGATACAATGCCTAACTGGGCTGGAAGTAGTTGGTACTGGATTAGATATATGGATCCAAATAATGATCATGAATTTGCTAGTCGTGATGCTATGAATTACTGGGGACAAGTAGATTATTATAATGGTGGTATGGAACATGCTACAAGACATTTACTTTATGCAAGATTTTGGAATCAATTTTTGTATGATCAAGGATTGGTAAGTGTTAGAGAACCATTTAAGAAGAGAGTAGCTCATGGAATGATTTTGGGTGAAAATAATGAGAAGATGAGTAAGAGTAAGGGCAATGTTGTTAATCCTGATGATATGGTTAATAATTACGGTGCTGATGCTCTTAGAACTTATGAAATGTTTATTGGTGATTATCCTAAAGATGCTTCTTGGAGTGAAAATGGTCTTAAAGGTTGTAAGAAATTCTTAGAAAGAGTAGATAGAATTAAGAGTAAACTTACTGCTAGTGATGAGTATTCTAAGAATTTGGAAAGTCTAATGCATAAGACAATTAAGAAAGTTACTAATGATTTACTTACAATGAAATATAATACAGCAGTAAGTTCTCTAATGATTCTTCTTAATAGTATGGAAAAGGAAGAGGCTATAACTCATAAAGATTATAGAACGCTACTAGCACTACTTAATCCAATCGCACCACATATAACTGAGGAACTAAATGAAGAATGTGGTTTAGGTGAGGAACTTGCTAAGAGTTCTTGGCCAGTATATGATGAGGCTAAAACTGTTGATAATGAGTATGAAATTGGTGTACAAGTTAATGGTAAACTTAGAGGAAGCATTTTAATTACTGATGAAGATAGTGAAGAGGTAATTAGAGAAAAGGCTTTGGAAAATGCTAATGTTAATAAGTATACAGAAGGAATGAAAATCGTTAAGTTTATAGTAGTTCCTAAGAGAATTGTTAGTATTGTTGTTAAATAGCTGGTAAGGTGATTGCCAGTTTTTTTATTGCTTTAAAATAAGTATTATTATATAATTAATTGTGAAAGTAGATGATATATGTGAAGAGTAAAGAAAATAAGATAAAAATATATACGGGCTTATTAATTACTGTAATTTGTATTATTGGTATTTCTTATGCTTGGTTTAGATTGTATTTAAGACAAAGTGAAAATAATAAGATAGCTTCAAGAAATTGTTTTAGTACGTCACTTACTGAAGATAGTGCTAAGATTGATTTAATTGATGCCGTGTCAATGTATGATGAGGAAGGTTTAGAAGAAACACCATTTACTTTTACGATAAAGAATAACTGCTCGGGCTATGTTAAAGCATATATCACGATAGATAGTCAGTATAGGGATTCTAGTAGCAGTTCATATCTTAAAGATAAGTTTGTTAAAGTCAATTTATCACCAAAAGGTACTACTAACAGTCCATCAGTAATTTTAACTGATAAAAATTTAATTGATTTAGATAATAACAGAAAAGGTTATTTAATTGTAGATACGGGGCTTAATTCAAATGAGGAGAAAAGCTTTGATTTAAGAATATGGATTGATAGTGAAACTACTACTAGTGATGGTTTAAATAAAACTTGGCTTGGTAAAATTGTTGTAGTAACGCAGGCTTCTAATTTTGCTTCACCTGATGGATGGAATGGTGCTAAAGATGGAACTCTGCTTGCGGCAATAAAACGTGATAATACTGTAACTAGTACATTAACTACTCCCGGGTCTGAGGCATCGCTTGCATCAGAAACAGTATTAGCAAGCGCAGCTGATGACTATGGAACATCGTATTATTTTAGAGGAGCGGTTAAAAACAACTATGTAGAATTTGCTAATATGTGCTGGCGTATAGTAAGAATAACGGGCGATGGTTCTATAAAGTTAGTTTTATATAATTATAATGGATTAACAAGTACTAATAATACACCAGTAAGTAGTACACCTTGTAATGTAACTGGTAATGATTATGCTCTCGCAAGATATGAAGGAGATACTTATACGTCTAAATTCAATTCAAGTTATAATGATAATGCATATGTGGGATTTATGTATGGTACTGCTGGAGCTAGTAGTTATGCAGAAACTCATGCTAACACTAATCCAAGTACAATATTAACTAATCTAAACAAATGGTATACAAATGTCCTTTCTAAACAAGCTAATTTTAATGATAGCCAGTTAGCAGATACAATATGGTGTAATGACAAGAGTGTAGTAACTGACACAGCGTTTAATCCTAATAGTTGGACATTGGGCACAAATTATGGTTATGGAACTAATACAAATTATTATAGCGTCTCAAAAAGATTAATATCCGCATCAAGTGGTAGTGCAGGAGGGACAGGGCCTAGCCTAATATGTCCAAATGATAATAATGGAGGAAAGCTACCTAAATTTACTGTAAGTGACACAACTTATGGCAATGGAGCATTAAGTGGTTATGCCAAAGTAGGTTTACTTACTGCAGATGAAATAGCGTTTGCTGGTGGAGCAGCATCTACTACAAATTCAACGTATTATATAAACGGTAATGCTAATGCTAGTTCAAGTTATTGGTGGGTTTTGTCTCCGTCTGTCTTTTATGGCTACAGCGCTCGCGTTTGGGGTGTTAGTGGCTACGGCAGCAGCCTTGGCTTCGACTACGTTCTCAACGGCAGCGGCGTGCGCCCATCTCTATCCCTTGTATCAGATATTAAAACAACAAGTGGTGATGGCACGGCAACAAATCCATACAAAGTTAAAATGTAGGGTAGTTGTAATTTTTTAGATAGTTTGTTATACTTTATTTATAGTAGAAAGAGGTTGTTTAAAGTGGGAGATTTTAGTGTTTATGTAAATAATTTTAATACTAATAGTAATTTTTCAAAGTTTGTTCTTATTTATATGTTATTATTTTTTATAGTTTTTTTGGTTAATCTTGTTGGTATGATTAAAATATATAAAAAGCTTAATAAGCCTGGTTGGGCAGTTATTGTGCCTATTTATAATATGTGGGCTTTGTTTGAGGGAGTAGGTCTTCCTGGTTGGCTTTCTATTTTACCTGTTGCTAATTTTATTGGTTTAATTGTTGCTTACTTTAGACTTGCTAAGGTTTTAAATAAGAGTACAGGATTTGGTTTAGGTTTAGTATTTTTATCATTTATTTTTATTCCTATTTTAGGTTTTAGTGATGCTAAGATGAGTAGTAGTGAAGAAAATAGTGTAGAAGGTTTTGATTTAATGGCTAGTGATCCTAATGCTGGTGGGGAGCTTAATTTAATGACACCTGATCCAGTTGCTAGTGTGCCAACTGATTCTCAAGTAGCGCAACCTGAAACTCCTACGATAGATACTACACCAAGTTTTGAGGAACAAATAAGTGAATCTGCGCCTAGTGTAAGTCCGGCATTTGTACCAAGTGAACCCGTACAAGAACCTGTTCAAGCTGAAGTGGTTCCAAACCTAGGAACAGAGCAAACTCCAACTTTAGTTGATGATAATATTTTTGCTGAGTCTACTGTGGATGTTAAACCAGTAAATAGTACTCCAGTTTCTAGTGAACCGGAAGTTATAAATATTTTTGATGAAGGTAATAGTGCTGAAGTAAAGCCTGAATTACCTGAAAAAAATCCGGAAGAAATTTTTAATAGTCCATCTTTTGAAAATACTATTCCAATAGAAAAAATTAGTAATCCTGAGATTCCTAGTGCAGATATGGAACTACCAAAACTTGCTAGTGATGATGTTGCTGCTGAAATAATGGGTGGCACAAAGATTTGTCCTAATTGTGGACATGAAAATGGGGCATCTATCAAAGCTTGTTTGAAGTGTGGACATTTAATTGATTAGGTTTAAAACATTCAATTTTCTCTGTCAATTGAGTGTTTTTTTATGTTAATTTAATTTGATGTTTGTTAAAATGTAAATAGAGGTGGTTTTGTGTTATCAAATAAGAATTATTTTGGATTAACTTTAGAATATTTAACTAATAGTCCTGAGAATTTATATTTAGAAAGAAAAAGAGCTAAAGTTTCGTTACAAGATTTAGCTAATGAAATTGCATCATTTGCAAATGCAAATGGTGGAGTATTGGTTGTTGGAATTACTGATGATGGGATATTAGAAGGCTTTAATGTTTGTGGGATAAACAAACTTAATGATTGTCAAAAAGTAATAGTAAACTTTTTAAATCCTTGTCCTGTGTATAATTGTGAGGTAGTAGATATTATTAATAATAAAGGAGAACAAGATAGCATTTTGCTTTTTTATATTGAGTCTACTCAAAATTTTATTATAAGAAATAATAAAGATGAGGTTTACGTAAGGCAAGGAGATTCATCTATTAAATTAAATTTTGAACAAGTTAGAAGTTTGGAATATGAAAAAAGAGAAAGAGATTTTGAAACTGAAATAGTAGATTTATCTTCTGTAAATGATATTGATTATGATATGGTAAATATATAAAAAGAAAAGTTGGGTACTGATATGTCACCTGATGAAGTTTTAAAGGCAAGAGGTTTTTTAGTTGAAAAAAACGGTAATTTTCATTTAACTAAATCTGGTATGCTTTTGTTTGGGAAAAATCCATCTGTTTATTTGCCTGGTGCTAGAGTAAGAGTTTTAAAATTTGAAGGAACTACTTTTCAAGTCGGAAAAGAGATGAATATTGTTAAGGATAGAACATTTGATTCTTGCTTATTTAAGACTATTAATCAAGCAAGTGAATTTATAAGCTCACAACTTAGAGAATTTACTCATTTAACCGACAAAGGACTTTTTGAAACTGTTCCTGAATATCCAGAGTTTGCTTGGTATGAGGGATTAGTAAATGCTGTAACTCATAGAGATTATAGCAATAACGGTGAATATATAACTGTTAAATTATTTGATGATAGGCTAGAAATATATAGTCCAGGAAAATTGGGTGGATTTGTTACTTTAGAAACAATGAAAACAAAAAGGTATTCTAGAAATCCTAAAATATCTAGGGTTTTAAATGAATTAGAAATTGTTAGGGAACTTAATGAGGGTGTTAAGCGTATTTATCGTGAAATGAAAGAATTCTTTTTAGAGGAACCTTTTTATGCTGAACCTAATAATGATTCTGTTTTATTAATTTTATATAATAATATTATTATGAGAAGCAAACGAAAAGAGGAGAGCTTATTAAGAGATGATAATTTTCGTAATAATTGGAATGAATTAAGTGTGATAGAGAAAAAAGTTTTAACTGCAATTAATGATCAAGGCGGAATTACATCAGAAGAGGTAGCAAAAATAATTAATAGAAGTAAGCCAACAGCCGTTAAAATGCTTAATAAATTTGTAAGCATGAATTTTATAGTTTGGACAGGGACTAATAAATATGATGCTTTTGGAAAATATATAATAAATAAAAATTAATCTATTAATTTGGCTTTCAATTTATTAGAATTGAAAGCTTTTTTAAGACCCGTTAAGACCCGTTAAGACCCGTTAAGACCCGTTAAGACCCGTTAAGTAGCGTTCAATACCATTAAGTAGCGTTCACTTTATTAAATTTTTTATTTCTTTTCTATTTATATTTACTAGGCTTTTAAAAAATTATATAATTATGATGGTGGTAGTCATGATTAAGGTTTTTACAGGTCCAATGTTTAGTGGAAAGAGTGATGCTTTGCTTGCAGAGTATGATAAGAGGTATCATAAGAGCAGGATATTACTTTTTAAGCCGAAGATGGATACTAGAGATTTTGGGGTTGTTAAAACTCGTAAAGGTAAAGAGATAAATGCTATTTTGATAGATGATATTAAAGATATTAGAAAGCATATAAGTGAAAAGATTAATACCATATTTATAGATGAGGCTAATTTTTTGAAGGGTGATTATAAAATATTGCTTGACTTATCAATTGTGGATGATTTGGATATTTATATTGCTGGTTTAAATATGACTAGTGAGCAAGCACCTTTTGGAATTATGCCTTCACTTCTTGCGATAGCTGATGAAATAGAAATTATGCATGCTTCTTGTAATGAGTGTAATAGAGATGCTATTTATACTTATTATGATGGTAAGAAAAAGGGAGATATTTTAGTAGGTAATGATAATTATATGGCTTTATGTGCAAGATGTTTAAGAAGGAAGAAAAATGAAAGGTAAACTGATTGTAATTGAGGGAACTGAGAATTCTGGTAAAGAGACTCAGGCTAATTTATTAGTAGAGAGGTTAAATGCGTTAGGAATTAAGTCTTGTAAGATGAGATTTCCAATGTATGATACACCAACTGGGGAGATAATACACGATCATGTTCTTAATAAGAATGATGAGCCTTATTTTGAGGATATTGAGAATCCTAAAGCAGTTAGTTTGTATTATGCTGCTGATAGGTGCAATAATATAAGTAAGATAACTGATTTACTTGATAAGGGAGTAAATGTAATACTTGATCGTTATGTTGAGTCAAATATTGCGTATCAAGCATCTAGGTTTGATAATATCTCTGATAAGATTAATATGCTTCTTTGGATAGAACAGTTAGAATTTAATTTACTTGAACTTCCTAGGCCTGATAAAGTTATCTTTATGTATTTACCGTATCAGTATCGTTTTTTTATAGGTGATAATACTAATAGTGAAAGATATAAGAATATTGAAGAGGTTTATCATTTGATGGCTGAGAGGTATGGATTTGAAATTATTAATCTTATTAAGAATGAACAACTTAAGAGTATAGAAGAGATTAATGAGGAAATATTAGATAGTGTAATGAAATTTATCAATTAGTTGTAAAGTTTATGTGTAAAGTTAGTACATGATAGTGTAATATAATGTATAATGATTTTGTGGGATTTATTTTGACATTTTTTTACTTTTAATTATTTTATGATAATTTTAAGGAGGAAAAATGTTAGTTAAAGTTTTTGATGAGTCTCATGAAAAAGATTTAGAACTAGCAGTAAATGAGTTTTTGCAAACTATTGATGAACTTATGGATATTAAGTATAGTGTTGCAATTACTGCATGTGGTGAAGAACAAATTTATTGTTTTACTGCGATGATTATATATAGAGATTTGAGTGAAAAATAATGAAGAAGAATAGTTTTGTAACTGGTACTTTTATTGCTACGGCATCCGTAATACTTGTTAAGATATTAGGGATGCTTTATGTGGTTCCATTTTATATTATTGTAGGTTCTAAGGGTGGAGCTTTATATAGTTACGGTTATAATATCTATTTAATATTCTTATCTATTTCATCTGCTGGTATTCCTAGTGCGATGAGTAAATTAATTAGTGAGTATAATGCGAAAGGTTTAATAGAAGCAAAGACTAGGACATTTAGGCTTAGCAAAAAGATTGTTAGTTATATATCTTTTGTGACTTTTATAGTACTTTTTATATTTGCTGAGGAGTTAGGTGCATTAATATTAGGTGATTTACAGGGTGGAAATACGATTAGTGATGTAGCTTTTGTTATTAGGTGTGTGTCTTTTGCGGTTTTAATTGTGCCACATTTAAGTGCTACTAAGGGTTATTTACAAGGACATCAATATGTTGGACCGTCTTCAACGGCTAATTTAATAGAGCAGGTAGTGCGTATATTTATAATTCTTGCTGGGTCTTATTTAGCTTATAAAGTATTAAATCAGACTTTAACTTTAACTATTGGTATAGCTGTTTCGGGAGCGTTCTTTGGTGGGATAGTTGCTTATTATTATTTAAAGAGACAGATTAGTAAGAATAAGTCGGTTTTAGATTTAGATAAAAAATTAGAGAAAGATAATATTAGTAATAAAGAGATTATTAAAAAAATAGCTATTTATGCTATTCCTTCTATTGTACTTAATTTGATTAGTAGTATTTATAGTTTTACTGATATGGTTATTATTTTGAGGGTATTAGACCATTTGGGTTATTCTGCTCATGATGTAGAGTTTATTACTAGTGTTATTAGTACGTGGGGTAGTAAGATTTGTATGATAGTTAATTCTATTGCGATGGGAATGACTGTTACGTTAATTCCATCTATTGTGGCTGCTCATGCGACTTCTAATTGGAAAGAACTTAATGAGAAGATTAATAAGTCTATTCAGATTATAGTTTATGTTTCATTACCAATGACTATTGGGTTATCAATTTTAGCAACTCCAGTTTGGACAGTTTTTTATAACATAAATCATTATGGTGGAGATATACTTAAAATTATGGTATTTAATGCACTTATTGGTAATGTTAGTTTAGTTGTTTCTACTATTTTACAAAGTTGTAATAAGTTTAAGGCGGTTTATTTAACTAATGCTTTTGGGTGCTTGTTTAATGCTGCTTTAGATATGCCTTTAATGATAGTTTGTAATTATTTAGGAGTAGGGGCTTATTATGGGGCTTTAATTGCTTCATTTATTGGTTATTCTATTTCTATTTATGTAGGGCTTAGAACATTTAATAATGGAGTACATAAAGTTCATTATAAAGATACTGTTATTACGATTTTAAAGACGCTTTTACCAGCTATCTTGATGACAGTAGTACTTGTTATTATGAATAAGTTTTTACCTTTTAATGTGTATAGTAGAACATCTAGTGTTAAGTTAATTTTGATTGATATGATTGTAGGAGCGTTTATTTATATTGGTTTAGGAATTAAATTAAAGATTCCTCAACATATTTTTGGTACTAAAGAGATTAATAAGATATTAAAAAAACTTACTTTTGGTAAGTTTCAAATAAAAGAAAATTAGACCATATACATGTTGTTTGAGTAGTTATAGTCTGTTTTAGAGTTTAGATCTTTGTTTCCTTCTAGTTCATTTATACGATTTTCTAGGCGGTTTACTTGTCTTTCTAATTTTGAGATTCTAGCATCAAGGTCATTGTAGTTTGAATTCATGTTTGTATTTGTGTTTGGATATGATGCTGCATAGAAACTACTTGATGCAGTGTTTACCATATTTTGATTAGGCATCATGTTTTGGTTTGGCATATAGTTTTGAGTAGGCATCATAGCTTGCTGGTTAGTGTTATAGCCATTAAAACCGTATTCAGAGAAGAAGGAGTTACGCTCTTTTTTCATATTTCACCTCTACAATAATATATGTAAGAGGTCATAAAAGTTTAATTTAGGAGGAAGTTATGAGGTTAAGAAATGTTAAGAATGCTGATAAAATATTAGAAGAAAGTCCATTAGTAGTTTTAGAAAATCCTTTTGATGATAGTAGAGAATTACGTATTGAAATAGGTACGGGTAAGGGAGACTTTATTATTGGTACTGCTAGGAAGTATCCGAATATTAATTTTATTGGAATTGAAAAATATCCATCGGTACTTGTTAGAGCATTAGAGAAGCTAGAAGATATACCTGATAATTTAAGATTTATGTGTATAGATGCTAAGAATATAGAAGATTATTTTGATCATAATGTTTCGGTTATCTATTTAAATTTTTCAGATCCTTGGCCTAAGACTAGACACGAGAAAAGAAGACTTACTAGTGAGAGTTTCTTAAAGAGTTATGAAAAGATTAGTAAGACTTTCGTCCATATAAAGCAGAAGACAGATAATAAAGGTTTATTTGCGTATTCATTAGTAAGTTTAAATAATGCTGGATATCATTTTAATGATGTTTGTTTAGATTTAACTAATAGTAATATAGATAATGTACAAAGTGAATATGAGAAAAAATTTGTGGTTGCTGGAGAGACTATCAATTATTTAGATGCCGAAAAAAAGTTACCAAATTCTAAATAATTTTGGTATAATTGATAGTGGGAGATAAGTATGAAGAAATGTCTTTTATTATTAACATTAATTTTCTTGTGTGGTTGTACAAATATTCAAGAAGCTAGACCACAGGATTTAATTAAGAAAATAGTAAGTTCTAAAAATTATAGTTATAATGAGTATAGAACAGGTTATAAGTATTATTTACCGATTTCTATGAGTAGTTTAAGTTCTAAAAAGTATAATGAGATATTAACTGATGGTAATTATAAGTATTATCTTTATGTAGATTTAGTTAGTTATTTAAAGAAAAATGAATTTAGTTATACTGTGAATGAAAATGCTTATATAAGTGAAACTATTAATTATAATGATTTAAATGGTTATTTGGAAGTAAATGAAAGAAATGATAAATATTTAATTGAAATTATGTATAATTATGCTAAAATAGAAGTGATAGTAGATAAAGATGATATTAATAAAGCTATTGTTAATTCTATGATAGTTTTAACTACTATTGATTATACTGATGATGTTATAAAAAATTTACTTTCAATTGATGATATGACTTCTTCTGAAGAGAATTTTAGTTTATTTGATGAGTCAAATGATAGTAATCTTTTAGAAGTTATTAAGCCAGGGGATTATGTGGATAAGGATGAAGTTCCAGATCCTGATGTTATTAATTAAGGAGTGAGAAAATGAGTGTTTTTAAAAAGTTAAAAGATGTTCTTTTTGATATAGAGGAAGAAGAAATTCCAGTTATTACTAAGGAAGAGAAGAAAGCACCTATCAAAAAGGAAGAGGTAGTTACTACTAAAGAAGTTAATCCGATTAAGGAAGTTAAAATGCCAAAGGAAGAGGTTAAACCTAGTTCTAGTTTTAATTTTCCACTAGATGATTTTGATGATGTAAAACCAAAAAGTAGAGTACGTGATGATTATGATGATGTGTTTACACCTAGAAGAAGTCCAGTTATGGAACCTAAAAAAGAAGAAAGAAGAATGGATTATAGTAAGTTTTTAAAGGAAGAACCTAAGAGAAAAGAACCTAGTAAACCTTTTAAACCTACACCAATTATTTCTCCAGTGTATGGAATTTTAGATCAGAACTATACTAAAGATGATGTCATTGTTAAAACAGATATAGGTGTTAAAGAGCCAAGCTTGGATGATGTTAGAAAGAAAGCTTATGGGGTTACTGAGAAGAAGATCACTGAAAAGAAAGAAAGCGTTAAAGTTGAAACTGAGGAAGATGAATTTACTGAACCTTTAAAGAGTTTAGATGAAATTTTAATTTCAGGTGAAGAAAATAAGAAAGAAATAGTTAAAGCTAAAGATAAAGAAGAAGAGATTAAAGAGTCCGCAAAAGAACCAATTAAAGAAGATACTTTAGAAAATGATTTATTTAATTTAATTGATTCTATGTATGAAGAAAAAAATGAAGGAGAGGAGGAAGAAAAATAGTGGAAGAATTAGCAACCGTTTTACCGATTATTATTTATTTTCTTTTAATTATTTTACTTGTTGTAGGTATTATTTTAGGAATTAAGATTATAATTACTATTGATAAGGTTAATGTAGTTGTTGATGATTTAACTAAGAAGATTAAGACTTTAGATGGCGTATTTAATTTAGTTGATGCTGCTACAAATAAAGTTGGTTATTTGACTAGTAAAGTCATTGATGGGGTTATGAGTGTTGTAAATAAAATTATCGGTTTAAGAAAGAGAAAGGAAGAGGATGATTTTTATGAGTAAAAAAAGAGGATGTGGTTTAGTTACTGGATTAATAGTAGGAGCAGGTCTTGGAGTATTACTTGCACCAAAGAAAGGTTCTGAAACTAGAAAGGATTTATCTAATAAAATTAATGAATTATGGGGTAAAGTTAAAGAACTTGAATATGATGATGTTAAAAAGTCTTTAGAGAAAAAGATTAAAGAATTAAAGAAAGAATTAGCTGATTTAGATAAAGAAAAGGTTGCTAGTATTGCTAAAGATAAAGCTAGAACTATTTCTATTAAAGCTGAAGAACTTTATAATATGGCTGTTGAAAAAGGAACTCCTGTTTTAGAAAAAGCTGCTAATGAGGTTAGACAAAAAACTATTGATGTTTTAAATAAAGCAGTTGAAAAATTAGATAAAGAAGAAAAGAAAAGTCCTAAAAAGGTAAAATAGTTTAAGATTTGCACTAATGCTGATGTGTTGGTGCTTTTTTTTTGACAATTATTTTAAATATGAGATAATTATGGTAGAGTTAAAGGTGATGAGATTATGAAGCTAGTAATTGTTAAGGGCGTGTATCCTGATATTGATATTTTAGATGATGAGATTACGCTTGGAGTAGAGGATTTTAGTGATTATTATAAACTTCTAAATGATGAATCTTTAAGGGAAACATTTTATGAAAGATATGATGATTTAGGTCTTTATGATAGTTTTTTAGATTATCGGGCTATAAGAGAGTTGCCGTTTGGAATTGATTTGGATTATTTTGAAGAAACTAGATTGATTGTTAATGATAACTCTATGGGAGAGGATTTAAAGTTATTTTGTGAAAGTAATTCTTTTCCAGTAATTCTTGATATTACAGGTCTTTCTTTTGAAGGAATTAAAACTGTACTCAATTACGATTTTAAGTGTGAGCCTAAGTTTAATTTTAAATATAATATTGGTTTGACATCGCATGATGAACTTAAGGAAACGATAAGGCTTATTGATGTTTTTAAAGATTCTTTTGATGATAATATTTCACCTTTAGAAAAAATGATGTTTGTGTATGATTATTTAAAAGAGAGAGCTTATAATTTAGGGGATGATTATGAGAAGAGTGTATCTTTATCTAAAGTTTTAAAGGGTGATGATATTGTCTGCCTTGGTTATGCTCATTTGTTTGTAGCAATATTGGAGGCTTTAGGAATAGAAGGGCATATTAAAACTTATAGAAATGAAAATGGTGGACCAGGGCATGCGACTAGTTTGGTTAGTGTTAATGATGATAAGTATGATTTTCATGGCTTTTTAGAGTTTGATTTATCTTCTGATGCGAGAAGAAATGGTGGCAAAGAGGATTTTAGAGAAAATTATTATTATTTTGGTTTAGCACCTTTAAAGTATGAAGAGAGAGTTAAGAATATGCATTTGGTTACTGATGATACTGATGAGTATTCGCTTGGTAAGGGACTTTTTGAGAGAGTGAGAGAAGTCGTTAGAATGGGGGCTGATGGTATATTAGATGGGATTTTATTAAGAAAGCTAGAAAGAGTATTTCGTAAGTTTAATTTTATAGAAGGATTAGAACTTATTTGTAAGATTCAAGAGGAAAATAGTTTAGCAGATAATATTGATGAGTTAGAGATGATGTTTGAAGATTTGTTTAGCTATAGTTTATCTCATAATAGTTTTGTAAAACTTTTGTATTTTGTTAGACGAAGTAAACATGCATTTGATTCTAGTAAGTATGAGTTTAATTATGATTTAGTTTGGAATATAGCTAAGAGAAGACTTGCTAGGGATGATTATTTGGCTTTTCTATTTAGTAAGGATAATGAAAGAGATATTATTATGTCTATGAAAGAACTTCAAAGTATTCCTGATAATGTTCCTGATAAAATTCAGTATGACGCTAAGAGAATGGAACTTGTTAATGTGCTTAGAAAGGGAATGGCAAAGAAAAAATAAGTGGTATTATGCAAAAAGAAGATGAAATAACAGTTAAAGTTACTTGTAGTTATGAGGAAATAGTTAAATGTTTAGAGCAGAAGGGATTTAATTTATTAGAAAATTTTGTTATGAATGATATCTATATGATTCGTGATGATATAGATATTTCTACTATGAAGTCTTTAGATGTATTAAAAAAATTGTATTTTAATAAGGGAGTTTGTTGGTATAGAAAAAGAATTGTTATACAAATATAAAAAGTATGATGATAATGGGGATATTTTAGAGCAAGGAAAAGTTAGCTGTCCAATTTTAGATATTCAAAAAGCTCTTGAATTTATGAAAGCAATTAATTATAGAGAGTTATTTCATATTAATGATAATTGTTTTATTTTCTCTAATAAAGAAAGTCAGTTTGTACTTCAAGTTATTAGTGATGATAAAATATATATTGAAATGGAATTAGAGCCTAATTATGTTGAGGGTAAACTTGAAACTTTGGAAGAACTTAAGAAGAGGTTACTAAGTTATAATTTGCCAATAGATAGCTCAGATTTCTTTGTTAAAAAGGCTGAGATTATATTAAATGAGGTAATTTAAAAAAGGGCTTGCAAAGAAAAAATAATTTTGTTATACTTTGTTTATTAGCAATGAAGAGATTTACGACCTTGGAGCTAAATCGTTATATCGCGTTAAGATAAGAGAGCATGGAAATCATGAATTAAGGTGGTACCGCGGATTATTATTCGTCCTTTAGTTTATGATTTTTTATTTTGGAGGTATGTATGATAAAGAGAATAATTTTTGATGTTGATAATACGCTTTTAGATACATATAATGATTGTATAAATGCTTATAGATTATTTGTTAATAAATATAGACTAGCATTTAGTGCCGAAGATTTATATAATGCTTTTGGTGAATATGAGAAAACAGGTAATTATGAAAAACAAGATGTTTGTATGTTTATTAGTGAAAGATTAAAAGTTACTTTTGATACACGGTATTTTGATGAGCTTATGGAGGTGTATTCAAATAGCAGTACTTTATTAGAAAGTGATGCCTTTGAGACACTTAAGTATTTAAGTGATAAATATGAGTTAGTTATTGTTTCTAATTGGTATAGAGAGTGTCAGAAAAATAGATTGGAAAAAGTTGGCATTGCTAAGTATTTTAGTAAGTTTTATGGAGTAGAAGATGGTATTAAACCTTCAGAAGAATTATTTAAATTAGTGGCTGAAGATTATAGTACTTGTGCAATTGTTGGTGATAGTATTACTAGTGATATAGAAATTCCAAAGAAACTTGGCATGAAAACAGTTTTATATAATAGAGAATTTAAGGGAAGTAGTCTAGATGAGATATCTAGTTTAAAAGATTTAAAAAATATATTTTAGAAAGAGGAATGAAATTATGAAATTATATGATGATTTAGTATGGAGAGGACTTATTCAAGAAATATCCTCACCTGATTTAATTGAAAAACTTAATAATGGAGGAATGACATTTTATATAGGAACTGATCCAACTGCGGATTCTATGCACATTGGGCATTACTCATCATTCTTAATATCAAAAAGATTAAAACAAGCTGGGCATCATCCGTTACTTTTGGTAGGTGGAGCAACAGGCCTTATTGGAGATCCAAAACCTGATGCAGAAAGACCTATGATTACGTATGAAGAGGTTAAACACAATTTTGAAGGTTTAAAAAACCAGGCCGAAAAAATATTTGGATTTGAGGTTGTAAATAACTACGATTGGACTAAAGATATTAATACAATTGATTTTTTAAGAGATTACGGAAAATATTTTAATGTGAATTATATGCTACAAAAGGATAAGGTAAAGAGTCGTCTTGAAACAGGTATTACTTATGCAGAATTTTCATACATGATATTACAAGCATTGGATTTTTATTATTTATTTAAAACAAGAGATTGTACTCTTCAAGTTGCTGGTTCTGATCAATGGGGAAATATTACTTCAGGTATTGAATTAATTAGAAAGAAAACAGGAAAAGAGGCTTATGGTATGGTTATGCCTTTAGTTACTGATTCCACTGGTAAGAAATTTGGTAAGACAGAGGGTAATGCTTTATGGCTTGATAAAAATAAAACATCTAGTTATGAAATGTATCAATATTTAGTAAATTTAGAAGACAATATGATTATTGAATATTTAAAAAAATTAACATTCTTATCAAAAGAAGAGATAGAAGAACTTGAAAAGAAAAACATTGAGCATCCTGAATTAAGGGAAGCACATAAAGCACTTGCTAAAGAAATTATATCTGATATTCACAGTGAAGAGGATTATGAAAATGCAGTAAAAATAAGTGAATGTTTATTTAAGGGTGATATTAACCATTTAAAAGAAAATGAATTAGAAGATGCATTTAGAGGTGCTCCTAGTTTTGAGGTTAAACTTGGACTTCCTTTAATAGATGTTTTAGTAAATAATAAGATAGCTGTTAGTAAGAGAGAAGCTAGGGAATTCTTAGCAAATGGTAGTATTACTGTTAATGGTGAAAAGGAAACAGATGAGAATAAAATTGTTGATAAAGACTCATTAATGTTTAATAAATATTTAATTATTCGTAAAGGTAAAAAGAAATATTTTATTGGAATGTAAGTAGATTTATGTCTACTTTTTTCTTTGGTTATGTTATAATTTTGATAGTTAGGTGGAATAAATATGGAGCAAAATTTTGATGGTGTGATAGAAGTTAATGGAGAAAAATTAAATGTACTATTTATTTTTGAAAATAATAATAAGCAGTATGTTGTTTATAAAGATAGTTTAGATGAAATTAGTGCATCAATACTTGGAACTGATGGTGATGATATAGCATTTTATCCAATTAATACCGATGAAGAATGGGATTTAGTTGAACGTGAATTAGAAAGAAGAAATATTTATGGACAAAGTTAGAATAAGTGTTGAAAATGATAAAATAATAGCTCGTTATTATAATGATAAAAGTGCTAATAGTTTTAGTAATATTTATTTTGGGAATGATGCTAAGAGATTTATTGCTGATAGTTTTAAAGATAGTGATATTGATATAAAACTAAAGGGTAAAAATATGATTGTGTATTCTGATTCAAGAATGACAGAGTTTGTAAATTATAGCGAAGTATTTAATTCTGATGGGTTAAATATAGATATAGATGGTTATCTAGCAAGAAGAGCTGGTACAGTAAAAGGGTTTAAAAGAAAGAGTAAAGTTGGAAAGGTTACTGGTGGTTTAGCATTTTTGATGGCTATTTTAATTTTATTAAAAACACCAGGAGTTAATTTATTTAAGAATAATAATGATAAATCTGACACAAAGGAAAAAAGTCTTTTTGATACTGTTTTTGATGGTAATTTAAAAGATGATATTGAAAACTTTTTAAATGATAGAAATTTAACTAGTAAACCAATTGAACCTAATTCTAATGTTAATACAGGAGATACTTCTTCCTCGTCACTTGATGAATTAAATGATGGAGATAGAGAATATGTAAGTGATGAGCGAACTAATGCGGAGGAGTTAGAAGATTTGTTAAATGAAAATGATAAAAAGGGAAGTCTTTATATTGATAAAGAATATACTTTAGATTTTAAGGATAGAACGGACTTAGAAAAGGGAAATCATGCAGAACTTTATTATTATAATACTATAAATAAATATGCTAAAATGTTCGGGGTATCTTCTCAGTTAATGCTTGGTATTGCTATTCAAAATAGTTCACCAGGTACAAATCTTGCTAATAATCGTGGTGGTGAAGGACTTATGCAAATTCATTATGATGATTTAAAAAATACATATGTTTATGCTTATAATTATCAGCTTGGAACAAGAGATAAGTTATTAGTTGATGATGATAAAGCCAAAGAATATGAAAATAATGTAAAGATTGGGTGTATGTTATTTCAAAATTGTCTAGAGTATATGAATTATAATGTTATAGCAGCACTGTGTGCTTATAACTGGGGATATGCTGATACTGATAAAGTTTTGAATGAATATGCTGCTAGTGTTGGTTTAACTAGAGAGAAAGTATTGGATGGAACTAGTACTAAGTGGGTTGATTTATATGAAGGAAATAGGGGAAATGATATGGCTTTTCCAAGGATGGTACTTTCTTATCTTGATTTGTCTAAGCCATTTAATAATGTGAGATTGGCACAGAATGGTGAGACAGAAATTGTTAGAACGACGGTTCATAATTCGTTAGTAAAGGTGATGAAATAAAATGATAAAATTTGTTATAGTTAGACATGGCGAGAGTGTTTGGAATTTAGAAAATAAATTTACTGGTTGGACTGATGTAGATTTATCTGATAAAGGGGTATTAGAGGCTGAGGAAGCTGGTAAAATATTAAAGGAGAATGGTTTTCATTTTGATATAGCATTTACTTCTTATTTGCTTAGAGCTAAAAGAACTCTTACTATAATTTTAAGCGAGCTTCATGAGGATGTTTTAATTAAGTCTAGTTATAAGCTTAATGAACGACATTATGGGGCTTTGCAGGGACTTAATAAAGATGAGATGAGAAAGAAGTATGGGGAAGAGCAAGTTAAACTTTGGAGAAGAAGTTTTTTAGAGCGTCCACCGCTATTAGATCTTACTGATGAGCGTTTTCCTGGTAATGATGAAAAATATAAAGATATTTCAAAGGATTTACTTCCTCGTGGTGAGAATCTTGAAGATACAGTTAAAAGGGTTACAGAGTACTGGAATAGTGATATTAAACCGGTGTTACTTTCTGGTAAGAGAGTAATTATAGTTGCTCATGGAAATAGTTTAAGAGCTTTATGTATGTATTTAGATAATTTAACTCCTGATGAAGTTATGAATTTAGAATTTAAAACGGGAGCTCCTATTTGTTATGAGTGTGATGATAATTTAAAACCTATAAGACATTATTATTTATAAAAAAAATACATTATTTCATTTCACTAATGTATTTTTTTAATGTTTTAGCATTTGGGCCAAATATAATTTTTAATTGATTATCTATTTCAACTATTCCTCTTGCTCCTAGTCTTTGAATTGCTTCTTTGTCTGCTAGGGTTACATCTTTAAGAGTAACTTTTAATCTTGACATGTTTACTTCAGTATCAATTATGTTTTCTTTTCCGCCAAGATATTGAACTAATTTATTAATTTCGTAGGTAAAATTTTTCTTGTTTAATTTAACTACTACTAAGGATATTATAATTAAAACAGTTAATATAATTAAGTATTGCCACCACATATTTATCACCTATAAAATATTATACTACGAATAGTTAAAAAATAAAATCACTTTTTGTTTTCCTTTTACATAAAATATATTGAGTAAAATGAAAGGGTGAATTTATATGTGTAATAATAATACTGAAAAAGATAATACAGGAAACTGCATAGCAGAAACTTTGAAGGTTATTCAAATTTTACAACAAAGTGTTTGTCCAGAAAATGGTTTAGATTCTTGTGATAGACCAATGCTTGGTGGTGGAAGTAATTGTTTAGTTTGTAATACAAGACCAATAATGATTTATACTTGTTCAGGTGGTGGAGCACCATTATCTATGCCAACAACAAAAGATAGTACTACTGATTGTACTGCTACAGGTGCAACTGGATGTTCAACAGTATTTAGAGTAGAAAAAGTTGAAGGTAATTGTTGTACTTTTAGAGTTCTACTTGCTAATCCTGAAACATCAACTACTGAACCATATTTATCAACAAACAGTTTCTTTACAATGAATTTAAATTGTTGTTGTGCTATTAGATGTTTAAATGATTGTTTTGTAGATAATGTTTGTTTTAATTAGTCTTGGTAATTTTGATATTCTTTGATAAAGAAGTCATCAGTCATTCCTGCGATGTAATCGATAACGATGCGAGCAGGGGTGTTTTTTTTGTATTCTTCATTCATGCTGTTTAGATATACTTTATAAATATTACTATTTAGATTTTTATTTTCTAGTTCTTTTAAGAGATTAGTAAATAAAGTTTCAAACATATTGTGATATTTTTGTAGTTCTTCTTTAGTATGAGCTTTTTCATAGATGTTTTCGTAGTTCCATTTTTTTAGATTTTTAATTGCTTGGAAGACATCTTTACTAATGTTAATAGATGGTTTATCTATACTGTTATTAATGATGTCTAGAGTAATAGTGTTTACTATTTCACGATTGGTGTTTCCTAGGACACTGGTTATTTCTTGAGGAATGTCAGATCTATTAATTAAATTTATTTTAATAGCATCTTCAATATCACGGCCAATGTAGCCGATGATGTCAGATATTCTGACGACACATCCTTCTAGAGTCATTGGGACAAGAGTTTTAATATAATTTTCTTTTGTGTAGCATGATTGATAATCATTTAAAAAGTCATTAGTTGTTTTGGTTTTAGGGTGATAGTTTTTTTGTTCTAGTTCGCCATTATGACATAGAATTCCGTCTAAAATTTGAATACTGATGTTTTGACCATTTCCTTGATTTTCAATATACATAAGATTTCTAACACTCTGAACATTGTGATTAAAGTATCCTTCGTTATATTTAATACTTATAGCATTTAAGATTCTTTCGCCTTCATGACCAAATGGTACATGCCCAAGGTCGTGGCCTAGAGCAATTGCTTCTATTAAGTCTTCGTTTAGTGATAAGGCTCTGCCAATAGTTCTAGCTATTTTTGATACTAGCTGAACATGAGTCATTCTTTTGGATATATTATCATTATCGTTAAAAGAAAATACTTGAGTTTTATCCATGTATCTTGTGTATGATTCTGTGTGGATAATTCGGTCAATGTCTCTAAAAAAGTTAGGGCGAATGTCTGGTGTATAGTTTTTTAATCTTATAGCTTTTTTATCTTTAGTAGCATATTTAGAGTATAGTTGTTCTCTTTTTAGCATTATTTCTTGTATGTTCATTGTTCCTCCTTAAATACATGTTTGTAATAGTTAGTGTCTAAAATATTTTTTGATATTACAAATTTATTAGCAACGATTTCATTAATTTTATTTACATAGTTTTCAGGAATTTCTTCTTCAGTTAAGCTAGTAAATTTTTGAGTACTAGCATTGTATTTACCATATTTTGTAATCCATGAGCGGTCATTTAAAATTACTAAACCGTCAGTATCAGATAAGATATCTTTACCAATTAATAGTCTAGAGTCGTAATTAATACCAAATAGATTAAGAATAGTAGGTAGGATGTCTAAGCTTTCAGCAATTTTATCTATTTTTATATTTTTTTTCATTGTGTTTGACCAAATGATTAGATTGTTTTTGTGAATATCAAATTTAGCGTCTTCTAATGGTGTTACTGAGTTAATATCATCATTTGTTAGTCCATATGGGTAGTGATCTGCTGATAAAACGATTACAGTATCATCTAGAATGTCTTTTTCTTTTAATTTATTAATTAGTTCTTCTAAGGCTTTATCTAGTTCAATTTGGCAAGCTATGTAAGCTTTAATTTTATCACTATATTCAGTATCTGCTACTAAAGCTTTATTTTTGTTTGCCATATTATTTCCATAGAAGTTGTATTCTAAATGACCTGATATAGACATGTAGTAAGCTACAAATTTTTCTTCGTTACTGTACATATCAAAGGTTGCGTTAATCATTTCTAAGTCACTTTGTGGCCATTTTTTACAGTTCATTAATTTTTCTAAGCCATTACCACAAGCCATGTATTTATAGCCCATGTTTGGATGTGATAAGTTACGATCATAATATTTGTACTGACCATCGTGAAAGGCGTAAGTTTCGTAGCCTAAATTTTTAAATACATTTCCATAAACGTATGGCAAGTAGTTTTTACTTGATTTATAAAATGACCAAACACTTTCTTTAGGAAGTAAGCTAGTTAGAGAAACGTATTCGCCATCTGATGTACTAACGTAGTAGATTGGACTATAAAAGTTAGTAAAAGTAAATCCTTGATTAACTAATTTATATAGAGTTGGAGTTAATGCTTCGTTTACGGCGATAGGGGAAAAAGCTTCAGCAGTTATTACTATTAAGTTTTTATCTTTAAACATACCGGTGTATTTATTTTGTTTAGTTGGTGTTTCATTGGCCATGTAGTAGTGAATGTTTTTGATTTCTGTTTTGGTTTCTTCTTCAGCTAATTTTAAAAAGTCAATGTCTTCTATATTGTATTTGATTTTATCTTCATTCTTAGTATCTTCTTTTACTTCAGACAAGTTTAAATCAGTTACCTTTGTTAGGTTTTCTTCAAAGCCAGTAATCGTTCTTTCAAGGTCAAGTCTTAGAGTTGTTAGCATACCTAATTTTTTGACAGTTTCAAGGGGAGCATGACGATAGTAGTATAAATTTTTTGCTGAGTAAATTTCTTTTTTATCAGTTTGAAGTGATAGTAAACTTAAAATAAATACAATTATTAGTAAACCGTTTTTTTTAAGAATGACTTTCCATGATAGGTTATCTGTTTCTATTTTTTTGTTAAATATTATGTAGAGTGGTATTGGGATCAGTAAAAGAATAACACAGATAATGTTTTGCCATAGCACGGAAAAGATGGCACTTAGAAAACCAAATACTTGACCACCATGAATAATTGAGTAGATGCTTATTACATTTCCATAAAAGCGGTAGTTGATTATTTGAGCAATAAATAAAACTGATAGAAAACAGTTAATTATGATCATAAGCCATTTATTAACTTTTTTAGTAAATAGACTAGTAATAAGGTCAATAAAGATGGTTGATAATACTGTAAATATTGTAATTAAAAATATGTGTTTGAGTTTAAAACTATTAAAAATAAATAGGTGATAAATAAGTTCTAGATATAATAAATTTAGAAAAATAATTAACATTTTTTTGTACTTCATAATGACTCCTTTTGCTATAAAAATTATATCATGATTTTGATGGTTTATAAATAAGTTCCTCTTTCTTTTTTTCTTCATATACTATAATTAGTAGGGAGGAATTTATGGGAAAAAAATTACTTTTAATGGCGATAGTATTTGTAGCACTATTACTAATTGGATTTATGACTAAATTTGATAAGAATGAAAGTGATTTAGATGTAGTAAGGGTTGCTGAGGTAACTCATAGCGCTTTTTATACGCCTTTTTATGTTGCAATAGAAAAAGGGTATTTTGAAGATAATAATATAAAGATTGATTTAATACTTACTAGTGGAGCAAATAATGTAACTGCTGCGGTTATATCTGGTGATGTTCATGTTGGTTTTTGTGGGCCTGAAGCGACAATATACGTATATCAAAACAATGAAAAAGACTATATAAAATCTTTTGCTGGACTTACAAAAAGAGATGGACAATTCATTGTTGGTAGAAATAAAATAGATGATTTTAAACTTGAGGATTTAAAAGGTATGGAAGTACTTGCTGGTAGAGTTGGCGGAATGCCAATAGTTAATTTTAAAACTGCTTTAGCTAATGAAAATATTAGTGAGGTTATGGTAAATGACAGTGTTGATTTTGCAAATTTAACTAGTGCTTTTATAAGTGGACAAGGTGATGCTGTAAATTTATTTGAACCTAATGCTACAAAGTTAGAAAAGCAGGGTTTTGGTTATGTTCTTGGAAGTGTAGGAAAATATGCTGGTGAAGTGCCATATACGGCTTTTAATGCTAAAAAGAGTTTTATAGCTGGAAATAAAGATTTAATTAATAGATTTCGCGATGCTTTAAATAAGGGCTTAGAATATACTAATCAAAATATTTCTAGTGTTCTTGCTAAAGATATATTATCACAGTTTCCAGATACATCTTTAAATGATTTAGAATTAATTATAGAAAGATATAAGAATGCAGATACGTGGCTTATGAATGTTAATATAAATGAAAAGATGTTTGATAATTTAGTTGATATGTTAATTAATAATAAAATGATTGATGAAAGACCTTTATTTAGTGATTTAATAACTAATGACTAAAATATTAGATGTTAAAAATATCTCAAAGAGTTATCAAACTGTTTTAGGAGAAGTTTTAGCTATTAAGGATGTTTCATTTTCGGTTTCTAAGGGAGAGATAGTAGGGATTGTTGGATCTTCAGGGTGCGGGAAAAGTACACTTTTAAATATTATAGCAGGGCTTGATAATGCTACTGGCGGGAAGGTTTTAAGAGATGCAAGCTTTGCTTATATGCTTCAGACTGATGCATTACTGCCTTATTTAAGCGTACTAGATAATGCACTGTTAGGATTAAAGATTAAGAAAATGTTAACTGATGAAAATATTTTATATACGAAAAAGTTATTGGAAAGTTTTGGATTAGGCGAATTTTTAGATAAGTATCCTGCTAATTTATCTGGTGGGATGAGACAAAGAGTTGCTTTAGTTAGGACACTAGCTTTAAAGCCGGATTTAATACTTCTTGATGAACCATTATCAGCACTTGATTATGTAACAAGACTTACAATAACAGATCAAATATGGAAGATTTTAAAAGAGTTAAATGTTACTACTATTTTAATTAGTCATGATATTGCGGAGTGTGTTTCTTTTTGTGATAAAATTATTGTTTTATCAAAACGACCAGCTGTTATAAAACGAGAAGTAGAAATACCATTTGCAAATGAGACGATTCCATCAAATAAAAGAAAAAGAAACGAATTTAATAAATACCATGATATGATTTGGGGTGATTTAGATAAAAATATCACTTAATCAAAAAGAGTATTTAAAAAAACGTAAAAGATATAAATGGAAGATTATTATTATTCAGATTTTAATAAGTATAGGTTTTATATGTTTGTGGGAGTTATTAAGCAAAAAAGAAATAATTAATAGTTTTATATTTTCTAGTCCTAGTAAAATCATTAAATGTATTATAGGTTTATATCTAGATAATATGCTTTTTTATCATATATGGGTTACTGTAAAAGAAATAATTATATCGTTTGTATTAGGTAGTTTAATAGGTTTTGTTTTTGCAGTATTGTTTTATTTAGTACCGACTTTAAAGAAGATAATGGATCCATTTTTAACACTATTTAATAGTTTACCAAAAGTATCTTTAGGGCCATTACTAATTATTTGGTTTGGTGCAAATATGAGTTCTATTATAGTAATGAGCTTACTAATAAATACCATAGTAACTCTAGTGTCAATATATAATGGATTAATTAATACAGATAAAGATAAGATAAAATTATTTGATAGTTATGGTGCTAGTGTATATCAAAAACTTACACTACTAATTATTCCTAGTAATAAAGAGATAATAATATCTAGTTTAAAACTTAATATATCTATGAGTTTAATTGGGGTAATTATGGGAGAGTTTTTAGTAAGTAAAGCAGGAATAGGATACTTAATACTTTATGGAACACAAGTATTTAATTTAAATTTAGTAATGAGTGGAATAGTACTTATTATGTTACTTTCATTTATTTTGTATGAGGTGTTAAATATACTTGAGAAGGAATGTTAAGAGCTTTAGGGCTCTTATTTTTGTTTGTAATAAAAATTCATTAATTAGTTTTTTATTTCATAATATTAAGGAACTAATAATAAAATATATTCAGTTATTATATTTATATATAAAAACACTTTTTGTCAAATAACTATCAAATAAGAAATTTCCTTATTTATTAAGGTTTTTACAACTTTTTCTTTAGTTTTTTTCTGCTTTCATCAAATAAAATGAGTTTATTAATATTTTAAGTAGATTTTTTTATTGATACGTAATTAATAAAAAATTTTAAAAGATGCTTATTTACCTGATGTATTCTATGTTTCTAACTTCATCAATTGAGAAAACTTCTTTTCCTAAGGTAATTATGGCGTGTTTTAATTTTTTTAGAAAAAAAACACTAGCTAAGCTAGTGAATGGTTTATTACTTTTGTTTTTAAATCAGTTATAAGTCTTTCAATTAATTTTTCTTTTGCAAATTGTTCTTCTAAAGCTAGAATACTATTTTTATATCTTTTATAAGCTTCTTCATAGTTTCCATCAACGATTTGTTCAACACAATAATCAACGATTGTGTCATATATGTAATCATAAATAATGTCTGAATGTTCCTCACTATCAATTGCTTCAACTATATAAGGAGCTACAACATAATAATGCTTTATATCTTCTTGTGATACAAAATTATCTCTAAACCATCTTAGTACTCTTAATTCATAACAGTCATCATCAAAATTTTCTTGAAAATGTTGCATGCAAGCACTTGTTAGATAGCAGCCACCTTTTTCTTGTATTTCTCCTGTAGATGGATTGGGAGAGTTATTGCTTTCTTCTCTAGCATAATCAGGCTCTCCACCTTTATTATATTCGTCACTGCTGTTATAGTGATAGTGCCCATGGTGACCATCTCCGTTATCTACATATTTATTTACTGATCCATCTTTTTCATAACTTGTATATTGCAAGTTTGAGTCACTATAATCGTCATATTTATCTACGTCATAACTTGCATATCCCCAGTCTCTATTATTTCCACCCTTTGCCATTATTTTCATCTTCTTTTTTTGTTTTGTTGTAATTATATAATACGTCGCCATCTTCATAAAATGTAAATTTTTCTTGACCGAGTTTAATTATTAAAGTTTTTAACTCTTCAGCCATGTTTTTTATATTAATTTCATCTTTTGTTGGTAATGCATAATATTTTTTTAGTTTTTCATTATAATTAGCGTATAAATCACTGTACTCATTATTATTTTCATAATAATGCTCTAGTGCTAGAGAACCTTTAAGAATAAATTTCCTATAGTTACTTTTTTTAAGTTTGATGCTTTCCATAATTAATAATCTCCTTTCAATTGATATTGCACTCATTTCAGATTATTGATAGCTTAATATATAACTGCACCGGTGAAATGAGTGACATATGAATTATGCTTTACTCCGTTGCTTGCAATCATATACCTCCTTCTAATTTTAATACGGTATCACTAATGTAATGCTGTGTCAACAATAATTTTGAAAATTTTTTCGTGTTGCTAAGAACATTTATTTTTTATATAATATTTATAAGGTATGAGGATTATGAAAAGGAAAGTATTTTTGTTATTGATTGTTGTTTTGTTGGTCATAGGATGTGGTAAGAAAGAAGAAAATAAAGTAAACTTAAATAGTTTAAAAGAAGAGGTAATGCATAATAAAAAGATAGAGGATGATAGTTATTATAAGAAAATTAGTGGTGAAGTTATTAATGATGGCACTTTATTTTCAGAGATGGCATTTATTACTGGGCATGAGACTTATATATTTGATCCATCTAGTTTAAAGGAAGGCAATTTTAAATATAAGAAGGTTTTTGGTATTCCAGAGGAAGTAAATGTGCTTAGTATGGATATTCCTTATGGAGCAGATATTTCTTTTTATTCAGATAATAATAAGAAGTATACTTTTAGGGATAGTAATTATGATAGGGATGCTGAAAATACTTATACTTATTATGATAATGCAATATATAATTCTAGTGATTATGTAGTTAAAGATTATAGTGATTTTTTTAAAGTACCAATTAGTTATGATTTAATGGGTAATTTATTTTATGCTAAAGATAATGTTTTGTATAAGAAAAATTATGGTTATTATGATTTTATTAAGAAGATAAATGTTGATGATAGTATTAGTAAGATTGATGGTAATTATGAGGGTGAGAAGATACTAAAAATTTATAATCAGAGAATTGTTAAAACAGATAAGGCTTTTTATGAGGTAGCCGAGTATTATAAAGATGGTGTACTTAGTACAACTACTTTAAAGATGGATTTATTAAGTAAATATTATGAAGAAGTATTAACGCTTACTTATGAATATGTAATACTTAAAGATTATACAATAATACCGATTAATGATACTTTAGTGAATAATCATGGCAAAGAATATAGTCCAACATTTTATTTAAAGAAGTTTGAAAGTGATTTAGATGTATTTGAAGAGTGAGAACTCTTCTTTTTAAAAGTCTTGTAAAATGGTGGAGCATGTTATTTACAAGTTTGAAAAAGTTTGCTATAATTTCTTTAGAATAGGAAGGGTTTATTATGATTGGTTTAGTAACAGAAATTAATAATAAATTAAAAAATATAATTAGTGAATTAGAAGCTAAGAAAAATGAGTGTGAAAGTACTCTAGCTAATGTTAAAACTAAAATAGATCAAAAAATAGAGGAAGCTAAAAGGTATAAGTTAGATGTAGATAATGCTAAAGCAAAGATTAAAACATTAGAAGAAGAAATCAAAACTTTAGAGATAGATTTAGCAGATTTAAATGAAAGATTTGGTAAGAAAGATTTAAATGCAGTAGTTGAAGCTGGTAACAGAGAGATAAATGCTAAGATGATTGCTAAGCAAAATGAAATTACTAGATATCGTGAAAAGATAGGGGAACTTACTGAAAAAGCTAGAGCAATTAAAGATTTGTTAATTAATTTAAAGAAAGATAAAGAGATAAAATCTGCTAGATTAGAAAATTATATTAAAGCTACTAATTACTATTCAAAAGAATTAAATAGAGTTATAGATTTTGCTTCTGAAAACCCTGATACATTAGATGGTGTTAGTTCTAATTATGAAAAAACAGATTACAGTAGTGACATAAATTTAGATAGTCCAGTATTTGATGAGATTAGTAAGATGGAAGATTCTAGTGATGATCTTTATGAAGAAAATAAAAAAGAAGAGTCATATGAACCGGAAATGCAGAAAATGGATTTTAAAGCATTAAATGATAGTATAGATAGCGAGTATGCAAGTATTTTTGGAACTCCTTTAGAAGAGGATAACAAAGAAGAAAAAGCCCAAGAAAGTGCTCCTTTAGATTTAGAAGAAGAGAACGTATTTGAGAAAAAAGATTTATCAGATGAAAAGATACCAGATAATTCTTTAACATTTGAACCAATAAAAGAAGAGGAATTAAATGCTGAACCTATAAAAGAAGAACTACCAAAAGAAGATAGTATAAGTGCTAGTTCGCTTATTGATAGTGAAAGTGATAAAAAAGATAATAGTGAACTTATAAATTTGTTTACCGAAAATGGTGTTGATTTTTATTCATTTAATGAACAAGATCAAAAATTATTGATAGAAAACTTTAATAAAGAAATGTATAAAAAAGTCTTTGATGTGCTTAAGAAAAATAATATTAGTTTAAATTATATATATGATGCTGCTAATATATTTACAGTAGGAACTCCATCAGAACTTGAACATGTAATTACAAAATTATTACTTGCTTCTCAAACAACACTAAATATTAGTTATGTTTTATCAGCACTTCCTTTAATTAATAGTTTTGATTTAAGTGAAGTTATTAAGAGTTATGGACCTTCTGTTAGTAATGCTAATATAGCTGATTTAATTATTAAAGCTAAGCATTTAAATGATATGGGAGGTAATAGATAATGGAATACTTATTAGATTTAGGATTTACTAATGATGATATTACGATATTAAATGGAACAGTGGAAGCTAGTGTTTTAGAAAAACTTAAAATATTTAAGACATTAGTTAAAGTAAATTATGATTATATTAAAAGTCTTGGTATTAAAAATAATAAAGAAGTATTTATGAATCATACGCATATGTTCTTTATAAATCCTGATAGATTTAAAGCTATATTTGAAAAATATGATAAAGCAGATTTAGTTCGTTGTATTGAAAAAAATGCTGCAGTTGTTGAAAAACTTTAAAAGGTTAATTGTCAAATAGTGTGTGTAGACACAAATAAGTGATGATTAATTTTATGA
>URUT01000004.1 GCA_900551105.1 uncultured Mycoplasmatota bacterium | reverse complement strand
TCATCGTGTATTACTATATCACAAAAATTTATACTTGACAAATATTAGAATGTCATAATATTTTTTAATATTGCCAAAATCATTGTAATCCCGCTCAAATTACGTTAAAATAAATCTAGGAGATGATAAAAATGAAACCAGGATTAGGTGTTGGTATAATGATATTAAAGGATGAAAAAGTACTATTAGGTTTAAGAAATCCCGATAAAGAAAAAGCCTCAAGTGAACTTAACGGTGCCGGTACATGGACTATGCCAGGCGGAAAAGTTGAATTCATGGAAAAACTTATTGATGCCGCAGCTAGAGAATTAAAAGAAGAAACTAGCTTAGAAAACGCTAATTTAAAATTAATTAGTATATCAGATGATATGACTGAAACCGCTCACTATGTTACTGCCGGCTTTTTAGTAACCGAATACTCAGGAACTATTCAAGCAATGGAACCAGAAACTATTTTAAAATGGGAATGGTTTGATATAAATAATGTCCCTGAAAATCTTTACAAACCAAGCAAAATTGTCCTAGAAAATTATTTAAATAACACATTATATAGAGGCTAATCCCTCTTTTTATTTTTCCAAATACCTTTATAATAATTAAATGCTTCTAACAAAGCACAGTATTTATCTACAAACGTTAAAAGATAAGTTTCCTTATATCTAGGTAAAGAAAAAGTCACTGGCCACATGTGTTTTCTTATCATATCCCTCTCTTTTAAAGACAAATTAAAATGCTTAATCGCATTTTTAAAAGCAAAATTACCGTGCTTAAAAGCGTGAAATCTATGCCAGTTACTCTTCTCCCGCCAATCATAAAGATAAAAATCATGAAGTAATCCCGCTCTTGCTCCAGCAACATAATCAAGTCCTAACTTTTTACATATCTTATACATATAATAAGAAACCTTATAAGCATGCTCAAAAGTACTTACATTATAATGCTGCCTAAAACCATTCATCCTTAATATTTCAGGATTAATAAGAATATTACTAATTATTAAATTAAATTCTTTATCATTCATACTAAACACCTTTTAAAAAAACTTTATTATCCATTAAAATAATGATATACTGAAAACAAGTGATTTTTATGAAGAAGTACAAAAAATATTTAATTGATATGATAACTATATTTGGCACAAATGCTCTAATATATTTCCTAAGTCAAAAAATAATAACAAACTATCATCTAATGGGCTCAGCACTAGATTCTAAAATACCATTTATCCCATCATTTTTTATCATATACACTCTATGGTATCCTCTAATAATCTTTACTTTCTTCGTACTATATAAAAAAAATCGTAATCTTTATAATAAAACTAAACTAACTACTATTATCTCCCTAGTAATTCTATATATTATATTTTTTGCATATCCAACCATGGTTAATAGACCAGTTCTAAACAGTTTTAACAATCTTGGTACTTTTATCGCTTATGTTTCATTTAAAGCCGATAAACCAGTTAACTGTTTCCCATCAGGCCACTGTCTACTCTGTTTTATCTTGATATATACTCTGCTAAAGGATAATAAAGTAAATCCCTATTTAAAAATAACTTTAATTTGTGCATTCTTCTTAATAATCATATCAACTTTACTAACAAAACAGCACATAATTCTAGATGTAATAGGTTCATTAATATTATCATTTACAACCTGCATAATTATACCAAAAACTAAATATTTTAAAAAACTATTAAACAGTAAGAGCTAAATTACTGTTTTTTTACGCCTATTTTTTCTCCCATTAAAACCTTTGTTTCAGCATCCTCTAAACTATTTTTTATAATATCCTCATCAATAATTACATTATTAACAAGTAGTATTACTGTAGAGCCACCAAACTTAAAATAGCCTTTTTCTTCGCCTCTTTTAAATTTATTATTTTCTTTTAAATTAACAATTTTACCAACGCACACAGCTCCAACTTCTATCTCAATTACATCACCAAAATTCTTAGTATGTAATACTGTCCACTCTCTTTGATTTTGCACAAAAACATCCTGTGATCCAACTGCAATTGGTCTTACAGTGTGAAGCTTACCCTTAATAAAATTATTTTCATCTTGCACGCCATCATCTATATAAATATAATGATGATAATCATCTACACCTAATCTAAAAATAAGTGCATAACCATCTTTAAAATTAGCACTAACATCTGATGGAACTAAATCCTCTAGTTTATACAAAGAATTCTTAATCTTAAACTCATTTTTTTCACTAATCTTATAAACACTTAACTTTGAATCTGCCGGACTAACTAGTGAATTTTTATCAAAATCAATCTTTCTTCTATCAGGTATAATTTTTCTCGTAAAAAACTCATTAAAACACTTATACTTCTCATCTCTATAATCACTCATATCAATCATATTAGACCTAATAAATCTCTTTATCATTAATCTTGATAAAAAACTATCCATAAATAAACCAACCATCTTACTAATAAATGGCAAGTATAAAATCTTCAAAAAAAGTCTACCAAGCCAAGTGCGATATAAAAATATTGTAGATTTATCCTCTTTGACAATATAAACTTTACCATTTTTTCTATTATAATACTTATTTTCCATCTGCATCCTCCACAAAAGAAATAATATATTTTCCCTTAACTATTGTACCATAATTATAATCTAAATAATTAGCATCATGTATCTTAATTAGTCTATCATCCATCATCTTTACATAAGCTTCCTTTAAAGTATAATATTTAAAAAAATCTTCATTAGTTTTAATTTTTTTAATCTCTTCATCTTTAAAAAAATATTTAAGAACCGTCTTATCATATTCCTTTATTTTTTCAATATCTACACCAATTCTATGTTTACTAACTGCTAAAACCGTAATATCATCTTTATTTGCTATGCTAAAATATATTCCATCAATTAATGGCTTACCATTTTCACTATAATAAATATCATTTATAGTTTTAGAATTAAACTTTTCCAAATACTTATCTAGCAAATAATAACCCGTAATCTTTCTCTTATCTTTTAAAACTTTTATTTTATCAGTATCATTAATTTTATTAAAAACGCATTTAAAATCTTCATCATTTATTTCCGTACATTTTTTTATAAATATATTATCCTTCACTTACCTGTAATTCCTTTTTACCTTCATCATAAATTTTCACATCCCTATCCCAAACATCAATTACACTCTTATCATGTTTAGAAAAACTATAATTCTTAACCAAATACTCACCTAAATACTTGCTAACCTTCTCTGCACCATATACATTTAAATGATCTCCGCCATCCGAACTATCTTCATTAAAATCTAAACCAAATGACTTATAATTTAAATTTAAATCCAAAAAAGGTAAAGAGTTTTCTAAAGCATAACCCGCTATTGTTTTTCCTCTTTCTTTAGAATATGAATCAAGTGATGGTAACCACATCAAAACTAACTCTATCTCTCTTTTTGCGCACTCATCTTTTATTTTATTTAAGTATTCCATCGCTTTATCAGAAATTTTCGCACCCTCCAAATCAAAAGTTTTACTAGGCGCTACTTTTATCGTAGTCATATCTAGTCCCTTATATGAATTATGAAGTTTAGAAAAAGCATACTTAAAATCATTCTTATTAAGTTCACTATACCTTGAATGATAATTAAATATAGGTAAATAAAAACTAACTCTTTTCACAAAATTAAAATCAAAAGCATCATCATTTATCGCCCTAATCTTATTTTTACCAAGCTTCATATTATCAAAAGCCTTCCTATAATTAGCAAACGAAGAATGCGAACTACTAAATATTCCATCAACATTTAATACTATCACGTTAGGTTCTTGTCTTTCTAAAGCCTCTAATAGTAAATAATATCCTGTCCAAATCCTCTCTCCAGAAGCCACATAATTATAACTAGTAATACCCGTATTTCTATAAATCTCTATTGGTGAAACTCCTCTATAAACATCACTATTTCCTAAAAAAATCACATCTAAACTATTTTTCTCTTCATCATAAAAACCCTTAGATATATAAGTATGTGAATTATCCTTATTTGTAAGCCACTTAGGCGTAAATATTCTACCTAAAGCATCTAAAGAAAAAAGCATTCCAATTACAAATAACACCAAACAAATTAACTCTTTAACAATCTTCATACCATCACCTAAAACTGTCCATATATAAAGTCACTAGCATTATAACCAGCTCCATATATTCCAAATATTACTATCATCATCAAAAGTAAATAATAAACCACATACTTCTTTAATGGATTACCTTCAGTTAATCTTTCTCTAACCATTATATTTTTCTCTTTTAAAACTCCTACAATAATCATTAAAAGTACATATAATAAAACAATTATAAAATCATTTATCGCAAGTCCATAACTTAAAACATTACCATCAAACTTAAAAATAGATAATGCCATTTTAAAAGCTTCACCAATTGAACTTGCTCTAAATATTGTCATACCAATAAGTACTAAACAAAGCGTTCTTAAAATCTTTAAACAATTAAGAAGTTTATTATCCTTTTTCTTAAATAAAGGCTCAAGTAACAACCCTATCATCATAATAATATAGTAATATAACCCATAAAATATATACTTAAAACTTGCTCCATGCCAAAGACCATTTAAAAACCAAACAAAAAATAGTGGTATCGCCGAAACTAAAAACTTAGCTAAAAACTTTGGTAAATACTTACTATTAAACATATTAAGTTTCATTAAACCTTTAGATAAACTTATTGGATAAAACACATAATCTTTTAAAAATGTCCCTAAAGTAATATGCCATCTGCGCCAAAATTCTGCCACATTTTTAGAAAAAAATGGTGTCTTAAAATTATCCGGTAAATTAATTCCGTAAAGCATTGCTCCACCTTGCATCATCAAAATAAAACCAGAAAACTCCGCATAAATCTGCACAGTATATAAAACCATTGCACTTAAACTAACAAATCCGTAAGTATCACTACCAAAAACATTATTTACTAGTATACCAGCCCGATCAGCAATAACCATTTTTTGAAATAACCCAAACAAAATCAATAAAATTCCAATTCTAATATTTTTAAAATCTAGCTTCTGACCATCAAAAACTTGCTCAGCATCAGCCCATCTCCAAATCGGTCCCTCTATTATACAAGGAAAAAAAGTTAAATAAAAAAGTAACTTTAAAAAATTTTTTTCATGCTCTATCTTGCCTCTATAAACATCTGTTATATAACTTATCGCCATTAAAGTATAATAAGAAATTCCTAAAGGCAAAGCTATCTTTAATGAACTATGACTAGAACTAAAAATACTCACAAAAAAATTAGTATACTTAAAATAGATTAGTAATCCCAAATTAACAATAATCGTAATAAATAAAACTAATCTCCTTTTAAATTTTATCCTTTGCTTAAATTTCTTTTTCTCATCCTTATCATCACTATCACACTTTTTTAAAGCTAACTTATCAATTAAAATAGCCCCAATAAAAATAGTAAAAGCTGACACTACCACGCTTAAATAATGTGGACTAAGCAAATAATAATAAACTAAACTTGCAAATAATAAAACATACCATCTAACTTTTTTTGGAACTAAATAGTATATCCATATAGATGAAAAAAGCAAGATAAAAAACTTAACAAGACTATCTTGCATCTTATTCTTCCTCTAATTTACAAACAGTATCATAAATAGCTTCAGCAGAATTAAAATTCTCAGGAATAACCTCTTTAACAGTAAATTCTACATCAAACTCTTCATTTAATTTAGCAATAAGTGTAATAATATCAAAAGACTCTAATATCCCATCATCAACCAAAGCCTTTTCTTTTCTAAAATCAACTCCTGGCTTTACACTTTCTAAAATTTCAATAACTCTTTCCATAACTTACTCCTCCTCAAACATTTCTTTTAATTTAGTTCTATCAATCTTGCCATTAGCATTTATTGGCATTCTTTGTAATTTTTTAACAATCTGTGGTCTCATATAACTAACTAATTTTTCATTAGCATATTTGTATACATCTTCTATGCTAGTATTTCCTTGATAATATAAAATAATCTTCTCATTAACATAAATACAAGCACACAAATCTATCTTATCAAAAGCATTAATATTAGCTTCAATCTCACCTAATTCTATTCTATAACCCATGTGCTTAATCTGAAAATCTTTCCTAGACAAATAAATAAGCTCGCCATACTCATTATACTTAACAATATCACCAGTCTTATAAATATACTCAATATAAGAATCATTTATTGGATTTAAAATAAATGTACTATTAGTTTTCTCTTTATTATTAAAATATCCAAGTCCCATTATAGAACCCTTAATACAAAGTTCTCCTTCTAAAGCTTCCTTATTATTTTCATCTAATATTATTGCTTCAGCATTATCACACACCCTACCAATAGGTAGTACCTCATCATCTTTAAAAACACGGTTAACTACATAATACGTACAAATATCAGTAAGCTCCGTAGGTCCATATAAATTAGCATAAAATAAATCAGGCATCGCCTTTCTCCAAGTATTTAATACCCTCATTGGCATAACCTCGCCCGCAAATAATACTTTCTTCAAAGTTTTAGGTACAATCACATCAAAAGTTTTTAAATTAGCCACTATCGCCATCGCACTAGGAACCCAGTAAATTGTATTAATCATCTTCTCATCTAAAAACTCTACTAGCTTCATCGGAAAAGAAAAATAACTCTTTGGTATTATATAAAGACTTGCACCATTATAAACTGTACTAAAAACATCAGATACACTCATACTAAAATAAAATGGTGTTTGACTTCCAAATATAACGCTTTCATCAATATTAAAAGTCTCACTAAACCAGCTGACATAATCTATAAGTGATCTATGAGATATTACGCTTCCCTTTGGCTCTCCCGTAGACCCTGACGTAAACAAAACATAAGCTGGATTTATATTAATTAGTCTATCATGAGCTTTCCTAATTAATTCATCATCTATCTCACAAACATCTTCATCAATCAAAATTTTATCTATCCCTAAATTTAATTCATCAAACAAACTAGAACTTGCATCATCCACTAAAGCTAGCTTCACACCTAAAGTACCAACAATACTCTTAATTCTATTCTCAGGCATATTTCTATCAACAACTGTGTAATAATTAGCACTATAAAGCACACCAAACATTCCTACAAGTGTATTTATACTTTTATCAGTAAAAATAATAATTGGTTTATTATATAAGTCTAGCGATAATATTCTAGTAGCCAATATTTTTGCTTTAATAACAAATTCTTCATAAGTAATGGTTTTATCCTTTTCACCAAAAACAATCTTTTTTGGCCATTTACTTAAAGTTACATCTAAATAATCTGTAATACATTTCTTCACATCTACTCACTCCATCAATAGTATAGCAAAACTATCCCCGTACATCAATCTTCTAAGCTATTTAACTTTAAAATTTAAATTTAAATCATCAGGATGAATAAACTCTTTTAAAAACTTATTAGCACTACTAAAACTAGTTTTATAAGCAAGTCGCCTAACTAAATCATAATTCTCATCCATACAATAATTATCTGTAATTTTTTCTCTTTGAGACAAATCTTCAGGAAGCTTTTTAAAAAATTTCATAATAAAAAAATAGAACTCAGCATCGCTTTGTATACTAGAATTACTACTATTAAGTAGGCTCCTTAAATATTTAATACTACCATCAAAATCCGAATTAAAAATTCTAAGTCCAAAAAGATGCATCATAACATTATCATTAGTACTATCTAGCTCATAACACTTAAGAAAAACACTCTCAACTTTAGTAAACCTTCACTCATCAAATAATTCCTTTCCATATAAAACAAGCCCATCTAAGTCTTTAAACTCATAAACTCCCCGTCACTCTCTAGTAAGCACTCCATCACTAACTAATTTACCAATGTTATTTCCATTAATACCTAAGGCATTAAGATTTTTTGTACTTATATTGCCTGTAAGTAAATCACTTTCATATAAATTAACCAAAAACTACTTATTTAACATTCTAATCTCCTCTTAAAACATATATATTTAAATCTATTGTAATATCATCTACTTTATCTATTTTTTTATCAAATTTCATAGGGGTCATTTTCATCAAATTATCAAAAAGTTTAAAATCTATTTTAAATTTCTTTTTATATTTAATTATTTTTTCAACTAAAAACTTATCATTAATATTATTAAATATTTCATCTTCTTTAGAATAGTTATCTATCTTCATATTTTTTCTTAACTCTTTTAAATACTCTTTAGCAGGTGACACCTTAATAATTACTCCACCAGATTTTAAAATCCTTTTAAATTCACTCATATTAAACGGTGAAAGAAAATCAATAATAACATCAACCGAACTAGTCATTAGTGGAATATTATCCACACTTGCCTCAAAAAACACACGCTTATTAACATAATAATCACTAGCCAAATCAATCGCATCTTTAGAGTAATCAAAACCCAAAAACAAAGTATTCTCATGTAGCCTTTTTAACGTACCAATTCCATGACTAGCTTCCCCACAACCAGCATCAAGTACAACTTTATTAAGTTTATTTCCGTTTATTACTTCAGAAATTATATCATAAACCTCACTATAAAAATCATTTAAAATAAATGCTCTTCTATTTAAAAATAAATCTTTATTATAGATTTCACTTCTTTTATATTTACAAGTATTTATTAGATTAACTGTACCTTTAGAAGAAATATCAAAATTATGACCATTATTACACTTTAAGCTGCTGACTGATAAAGTTAACTTTTCATGACATATTGGACAAATAAAATAATTATAGTCCCTAACAAAGTTGTAAAAATATTCTTTCTTCTTCATACTAATAGTTCCCCTAAAACCATTATACAAAAAAACACTACTTATCTCAATAAATTCCTTAGTAAAACTAAAAAAACCACAATAATTTCAAAACTAGAACTATATTGTAGTTTTTTAAATTTATCTAAATTTAAAATTGCATTATATTAAAGTAATTATTATTACTATTAAACAAAGATTTGTCTTCTAAAAGACTATAAAGTCTTAAACAAACTGCTCATCAATCAGGAAACTTTGTATGGATTAGTTACAGTACCAGATCCAGTTACTTTGGTTGAAGAGACAAGAGATAGAGAATGGTGCACACCGCAGCCGATTATTTTGCTATATTTAGATATATTTTATACAATACAATCGTGAACTTAAAAAGAAATAATATATGAAAAAAGAGCCTAACGCTCTCCTTCTTCTAACATATTTGTAATAAGTATTCCATAACCCGTAACTGGATTATCAACTATTACATGAGTTACTGCTCCAATAATCATACCATTTTGTACAATTGGACTTCCACTCATTCCCTGAACAATACCACCAGTTTTATTAATAAGTTCATCACTAACTATTTTAAAATGTAAATTCTTAATACTACCAGTTTTTTTATCATCAATATCTATCTCATATTTCTTTATTTCATCATCACTAATAACTGTATAAATATAAGCTGTCCCTAACTTGATATCATTAAACTTACCAACCTTCAAAGTCTCCATATTTGTTACATCATCACTATAAATACCATAAATTCCTTTATTCGTATTCTTAACTACATTACCATAAACATTCTTTGAATAAAACTTAGCATTTTTAGTTCCTGGTACACCTTTTATACTTTTATCTATACTAGTAACACTACTTTTAAAAATAGTACCACGCTTTACCTCAATTAAAGCTCCCGTATCACCAATAATTATCTCATGCCCTAAAGCTCCAAATATCTTACTTTCCGGATCAACGTAAGACAAAGTGCCAATTCCTGAAACACCATCTTTAACATACAATCCCGTCTTATAATTATCATTTTCATAAACCATCTCAAAAGGAATAACCTCTAACTTACCATTTCTTTTAATAGTAAAATTTACCATATTATCTTTAACCTCACTAGAGACCGTATTAACTAAATCATCTATTGACTCTACTGGTATATCATTTACTTTCTTTATAATATCGCCAACTTTTAAATTATTCTTATTAACCCCATTCTTTAACCGATAAAAACCAGTAACCACAACCCCATCATTTTTTATATCAATACCAATACTTTTTCCTCCAGGTATTATATAATCGGAATAAGCAAATACATTAAAAGGAAAAATCAATAATAAAAGTAAAATAACCTTCTTCTTCATATCATTCACCATTATTATTATGGCTAAATATTCGCTAAAAACACAAACCAATATTTACCAAAAAAAGCTTACTATACAGTAAACTCTTCTGGCTTTCTAAGTGTCACCGTACTAAGTGCTTGATTAAGTGCTAGTGAATCTATATCTTTACCTAAAGCCGGAGCTAAAGAAACAATCACATTTTTATAAAGATTCGCTTTATTTATATCCTTACTACCTAAAGACTCATAAAACTTATCAATATAACCATTTAAAGAAAATGATTCTGCCCCTGCCTCAATAAGTCCCAAAGCAAATTTAACTTTACTATAATCTCTATCAAACTCTGCCTCTGACACCTTTGCTAAACCAAGTAAATATGGAATGAACTCTCTCTTATTTGCTTTTGTAAGTCTTACTTTAATTTCTTTATAAATTGGTTTATCTTGTTCTTTGCTTTCAATTAACGAAATTATTTCATTTAATACAAGTCCAATACCATCTCCATTATCCATATAAAAATGAGCATTATTAATTCTTCTAGCTTCGTAAAAATCATTACTTAAAATTGCATCAAAAACATTCTTATAAGTCCCCTTAGAATTAACCTTAACCTCTTTACCACATTTAATATCATTTAATCTTTCTAAAAGTAATAATAAATATGAATCCTTACGAGAAACATTACCATTAACGGCATACGCTTTTAAAAATACTCTAGCTTCATTAAACTTTCCTTCACTTAAAAAATTATTAATTTTACGTCTATTTTCATAATAAATTGTTGTCGCAGAAGAAAGTAAAGTTTTAAAAATGTTGTAATAAGTTTTATCAGCCACATCAAAAACCTCATCAAAATAAATATCATTAGCCGCTGCTAACGCTGTCGGAAACCTCATCTGTAACACATTAGTTCTCATAACTTGATTAGAAACAAATAAATCAGTATGTGGCACCCCATCAAATGCTATATCCTCTATTGAAAAATCACACTGTCTAGTATTTAAAATATAATCAAATATCATTAAACCTAATCTATAATCATTTAATGTCATAGACTCATCATAACTTTTTAATACTGCAAATTCTGACTTAGCTTTTCTATACTCACCAAGAAATAAATATCTAGTAATTAATCTTTTTCTTGCTTCTACATTACTAGGGCAAAATTCTAAACATTTTTCAAATATCATGATTGCTACACTATCTACTCTTTTACTAGCATAGCATGTTCCTAAATAAAGTAAATCATTAACATCTTTTAAATAATAAACATCATTTCTATAACCAAGATATCCACTTTCTAATAAGTATTCTATATCTTCATCACTAAAACCACACTTTTTTAAAAGATTAAGTGTAATAGTCTCTCCTTTAACAATATACTCTAATAATCTATCAATTTTATTATTCAAAATAATCATACCCCTTTCAAAGGTGCATTTCTATAATAAACTATTACCACAAAAAAATCAACTAATGAACCAAAATCCACTAAAAAAAGCCCTAATTAGAGCTCTCATCAATTTTAAAATCTTCAAGTGATCCATTTTCACTTAATATCTTATTAACAGCTTCTGTTGCACTATTTAATTTATCTCCGCACTCCTTAGCAAGCTTCATCGCTTCACTATACTTTTTTATAGATGTATCTAAATCAGCATCTCCGCTTTCTAATTCTTTAACAAGTTTTTCTAAATCAACCATTAAATCTTCAAATTTTTTATCTTTCATAACCTACTCACTTTCTAACCTCAGCACTAAACTCTCCATCAAAAAGTTTAATATTTACTGTATCTTTATTCTTAACCTCTTTTTCACTCTTAATTACTTTATCACCAATTTTTACTATACTATATCCTTTAGATAGTATACTAACTGGATTTAAAAGTTCTAGTTTATTTATTAAAAGCTTATAAGCATGTTCATCTTTCTTAAACAAATCTTCAGGATTATTTAATATATAAGAACTAATCAAATGATTATATCTAGTCTTACTAACTAATAACTTATTCTTAATTAAATTATTTAAATTAGTAATAATACTAGATAACTTCTGCTCTTTAATTTCATAAACCGCTAATGGATTTCTAAGCACATAACTACTCTTAATATCATTTAATCTATTATTAAATATTTCTAACTTATTAGTAATACTCTTGGTACTTCTAATTTTAATTTGTTCTAAATAAGTTATTAAATCGCTTAAATTAGGTACTGCCATCTCAGCAGCTCCTGTTGGTGTCGGCGCTCTTAAATCTGCTACAAAATCAGCAATCGTAAAGTCAATCTCATGACCAACTGCACTAATCACTGGAATTGAGCAGTTATATATTGCATTAGCAACGCACTCTTCATTAAATGCCCACAAATCCTCAATAGAACCACCACCTCTACCAACAATCAAAACATCTAATTCATATTTTTCGGCTTCACCTATGGCTCTAACAATGTCATCTTTAGCAAGTTCTCCTTGAACTAAACAAGGAAAAAGTATCGTACTTGCAATTGGAAATCTTCTTTTAATTGTACTAAGAATATCTTTAATAGCCGCTCCAGTAGGCGCTGTAACTATACCAATCTTAGAAGGATACTTTGGTATCTTTTTCTTATGTTCAGCATCAAATAATCCTTTTTTAGCAAGTTCTTTTTTTAATTCTTCATACTTTAAATATAAATTACCAAGCCCATCACATTCCATCTCTTCAACATAAATCTGATATGACCCAGTAACTGGATAAACAGAAACCCTTCCTGTAACAAGAACTTTCATTCCATCTTCAGGCACAAAAGTTAACTTAATAGCATTAAAAGAAAACATCACCGCATTTATTCTTCCTTCTTCATCTTTCAAAGTAAAATATAAATGTCCTCTAGTATGTCCTTTAAAATTTGATATTTCTCCCTTAATACTAACTCTTTGAATATTAGGATCAGTATCAAACTTATTCTTTAAATATCTATTTAAAGTTGATACTGTAATATACCTTTTCTCCATTAATCATTTATTACCTTATCTAAAACCGCATTAATCATATTCTTAACATCATCATCACTATATTTTTTAGCAAGTTCTACTGCTTCATTTATAACTACAACATCTGGTGTATCCATATACTTAATTTCATATAAAGCAATTCTTAAAATAGACGCTCCTGTCATATCTAATCTATCTATTGTCCAGTTTTTTAAATATTTATTAGCAAGCTCTCCAAGTTCATCATAACTAGTAACTACACCATAAACTAAATCTTTAACAAACTCGTTATCTACTTCTAGATTCTCTTTAATAACACTATCAACATCAAACTCCATCTTATTTTTTTTATATAATGAAATCTGATAAATAATCGTCATCGCTTTCTCTCTTAATTCACTTCTACTTAACATAAAATACTTCCTTCCCGTAAATCTAAATAAATAATTCATCAACTTACAAATTACTTTTTATGTACTTTTCTTTTAATAATTCTACCATATAAACAAATAATAAACAATTTAATATACAAATTTTAACGTATTTGATATACATTTTTTAATCATTTTGATATACATATTTTAACTATTTCTTAGCTAACTCCTTAAGTTCATTTAACTTAATAAGCGCATCTATGGGAGTTAATTTTAAAGGATCTATCTCTTTAAGCGCATCCCTTAACTCATCTTTTTTATCTAAATCAAACGCTATTTGTGAAATGGTTTGTTTTCTTTCACCAGTAGCTCTATTTTCATATCCTGAAAGAATAACATTTGCTCTATCAATAACCTCTTCTGGCATACTAGCAAGTGCTGCAACATGCACACCATAACTCTTATCAGTTGTTCCATCTTTAATCTTATGTAAAAACACTAACTTACCATTATCTAAAGAGGCTGTTACATGCTTATTCTTAATTCCCTCAAACTCATCTTCCATACTAGTAAGTTCATGATAATGAGTACTAAATAAAGTCTTACACTTAATATGCTTATTAATATACTCCAAAATAGACTGAGCTAAACTCATTCCATCAAACGTAGAGGTACCTCTTCCAAGTTCATCAAATAAAATTAAACTCTTATTAGTCGCATTTACTATCGCATTTCTAGCTTCCTTCATCTCAACCATAAACGTTGACTCACCACTAACTAAATCATCACTAGCGCCAATGCGGGTATAAATAGCATCAAAAATCGGTAAACTCGCTTTCTTAGCAGGCACAAAAGAACCGATTTGGGCAAGCACTACAATAATTGCTAACTGTCTCATATAAGTACTCTTACCACTCATATTAGGACCTGTAATCAAAAGTGTATTAGTATTCTTATCCATCACACAATCATTTTTTACATAGCCACTTTTGCTAATCGCATTAATAACTGGATGAAACCCTTCTAATATTTCAACACTATCTTGACTATTAAATGTAGGTCTAACAAAGCCTTGCTCCTCAGAAACCACAGACAAACTAACTAAAGCATCTAAGCATCCTAAATTACTAGCAGTCTTCTTAAGTTTAGGAACCTCTTTCTTAATCTCATCTTTTAACTGATTAAAAAGTTCATACTCTAAATCAATAATTCTTTCTTCAGCATTTAAAACAAGCGCTTCCTTTTCCTTTAAAAGTGGGGATATATATCTCTCTCCAGTAGTTAAAGTCTGCTTTCTAATCCAACCAAACTCATCTTTAACCTTAGAAGTATTACCCTTACTAACCTCAATATAATAACCAAAAACTTTATTATAACCAACCTTTAAATTAGAAATACCACTTTCTCTTTTAAGTTCTTCCTCCATCTTAGAAATAAAATCTTTACCACCAGCTCTAATTTTCTTAAGCTCATCTAGTTCACTATTAAAGCCATCCTTAATCAAATAGCCATCTTTTAAAGTTACTGGTGGCTCTTCATACAAACCATTAAATAACAGTTCATAAAGCTCACTATGATCATTTACACTTATATTAATACCAAGTTTACTAACAAGTTCTCTGACCTTTGGAATATACTTTAAACTCCTCATAATCTGTAAAGCATCTCTCGCATTAAAAGAACCACAAATAACCTTACCACATAATCTTTCTAAATCATAAATTTCATAAAGACACTTACTTAACTCTTCTCTATCAATAAACTCACTATTTAATTTATCAATAATATCTAATCTATCATTAATTAGCTTCTCACTCTTTAACGGATTCATCAGCCAGCTCTTTAAAGTTCTAGATCCCATACTAGTTTTACACTTATCAAGAAGCCATATTAAACTATACTGTCTTTCCTTAAGTCTTAAAGTCTCAAAAATCTCTAAATTTCTAACCGTATGAACATCCATCTTTAAATAAGCATTATTATCAATAACAACAACATCACTCAAATGCGTAACATCTTTAAGTTCTTTAACAATTAAATAATAAAGTAAATGATTAACTCCCATTTTAACATTTTCATCAGTAACATTACGAGTAACCTCTAACTCTTTATCATAATACTTATCAGAAATCGTAATATTAATTCCATAAGTATTTTTAAATATATTAAGAAGTTCTAAATTAAAATCACTTAAAAGTATTATCTCTTTTAAATTTAAATTAAGCACTCTACTAATTAAACTATTATCATCATAAGTAACATACTCACCATATATACTACCAGTACTAATATCAACATAGGTAATCAAATAAGCATACTTTAAATCTAAAATACTACCAAGAAAATTAAAATCATATCCATTTAAAAAATCTAAATCTACTAAAGTTCCTTTAGAAACAACGTTAATTACCTCTCTTTTAACCATACCTTTAGTAAACCTAGGATCTTCAACCTGCTCGCAAATAGCAACTTTATATCCCTTACTAATTGCTTTTTCTATATAACCCTTTACGGCATGATGAGGTACTCCACACATTGGTACTCTTTCCTTAAGCCCAGCATTTTTACCAGTCAAAGTAAGCTCTAAATCATGTGAAGCATTTAAAGCATCCTCAAAAAATAACTCATAGAAATCTCCAATACGATAAAAAAGTAACTCATCCAAATGATCCTTTTTAATATCCATATACTGTTTCATCATTGGACTTAAATCATCATAATTAACATCTTCTCTTTTCATAAAAACTCCTTTAAATATTTTAACACAAATTCTCCCAAATAAAAAAGACCTAAATGGCCTTTAAAATGCAATTTTGTAAGGATTTGTAGCTGTTCCTATTCCTGTTTCTGAAGAAATTTTAATATTTGATACAAGTGACAGAGAAGGCCGAACGCCGTTAGTGTTGTGCACGCGGTCGTCGACGAAGTCGCCACTGCCACCGCGAACGACCCAAACGAAAGCGCGGTCACCACGGAAGAAGACAGGCGACAAGGACCACCACCAATCGTCCGTAGCATTTTCTTGTAAATATGTTGTTGCGTTTTGCAAATCATAAGCATACCCTGCAAATGCTAATTCATCTGCTGTTATTAAGCCTACTTTTGATGTTATTTTACTTAATTCACCATCACATTTTAAACTAGGCCCCGTACCTCCAGCACTAGCACTAGTGCTTACTAATCTCTGAGTTGCACCATAATATGTTACATTTTTAGCATAGCCTAAACCATTAGGGGTCGAATTAAATGGATCATATGTGGTATCTGTTACATTTGTTTTATCATTACACCATACAGTATCTTCTATTACACTTTCATATGTTTTTAGATTGTTATTATACCAAGCTTCTAAATTAGTTAGTATTGTACTCTTATTAGTATTAGCATGAGTAGCCTCATATGTACTAGATGGTGTTCCATACATAAATCCTACATAAGCATTATCATCATAATTTGTATTAAATTTGCTTGTGTATGTTGGATCAGAGTATCTTGCAAATGCTGCACTAGTACTATTATTTGCAGATGAACAAGGATTAGCTGCTTTTGCAGTATTATCATTATGTAAGATAAGTTTAACCGAACCATCTCCACTAACTCTTACTATTCTCCAGCACTTATTAGCAAATTCTACATAGTTATTTTTAACTGCTCCTCTAAAATAATAACTCGTTCCATAATCATCTTCTGTACTTGCTAGTAATGCTTCAGTATCTGCTGAAATTTCTGTTCCAGGTGTTGTTGTAGGCGTAGTAACAGTATTGTCTCTTTTAATTGCAGCAAGTAATGTACCTTCTCCAGGATTATTCCATGTTGCATGATTTTCTGCAACGGCAGTAACTACTACGCTTCCTTCCCACGTTTTATTTAAACCATCACTTTGGGTTACTGCACTATTCATCCAAAGTCTTAAATCAAAAGATTTTTCTTCATTTGATTCTAACCCCGTAACATTAATAACATACCCTTTACTATTATTATCTATTTCCATAAGTTCACCAGCAGTTAAAAGCATACCATTACTAACAACTGTTCCCTTAGGTGAAACATTAACCTTTACTTGATTATCTTTTAAATAAGAAGAACTTGTACTAGTTCTATATGCACTATCTATTGTAATATATGCTTTAACATAACCTTCACAATTATTCTTTAGTGTAAATGTAAATGGCTTTTCTCTAAGACCATCGCTATCATCCTCAGGTACCGCATCTACTAATGAAATTTTATCAGTATTTTCTGTAAAAGTTACATCAAAACAAGTTCTAGCCGTAATCTTATTATTTTCACTTTGTGATAAATATAATCTAAACCAAGCATAAGATATTCCAATTACACAAATAACAGTTATTAGCAAAGCAACATATATTTTTATCTTCTTTTCATTATTGCCATTCATTAAAGACTCACCCTATCTTCTATCAATATTTTACAATAAGTAAAACTTTAAATCAACAATAAAAAAATACTACAATCCTTGAACTGTAATATCTTTTTCTTTTTCCTTTTCATTTTGTCTAGTATATAAATTTTTATTCTTTTCAGCCGGATATTCATCAAACTCTTCTAAAGAATCTACTAAATCTTTAAGCCTAATATAACTTTCTTCATCAAACCCAAGTGATGGAGAAACCACTCCAAATATTTGATACAAATTTTGATATCCTAAATTTGGATCTAGTCCGCATTTCTTACATAAATTAACAAACTCCTTACTTGGTTTATCATAAGTTAAAAATATATCTTTAACAAGCTTATCAAACACCCCAACAATATTCTTATCATTAGAGCCATACAATCTTACTAAAATATCGTAAATCTCTTTAGGCATAGCATTTTCATCTATCTCTAAACCAGCAAAATTATTATTATCCATCATCGCATCAAAATACTCTGCCTTATGCATATTTTGAACTATTTTAATACTCTTCTTATAAATAACTAAACCATCACTAGTCATATTAACTGGCTCAAACTCAACTTGTGAAGCATTATCCAAAAACATCGGTCTTTTCTCTAATGGATTAAATCTATAAAATAATCCCATTTTTTTAGCTTTCTTATAATCACTTTTTTCACTTTTAATAACCGTTCTTGGAATATCTAAAGCATCCATCACGCTTCTTTTAACAAAGCCATTTACTGTTAATGTATAGACATCTATATCTTCTTTAAAAGGCATATTATCTATTCCATTATCAAGTAACTCTTCTATTTTATATCTAGGTATTAAATAACCAAGTTCATATTCTTGATTACTATTTTTAGCTTCATTTAAAGAACCAACTATATTATTATCCGCTAACGTATAAACAGGTTTACTATACTTAGTAATATCTCTAAGTATTTTTTTATATCTATCACTAACACTTCTATCTATAAAACTTTCTCTAAAAATAAAATAGTCCTTATGAGTAATTGCATACTCCCCATCTTCTACTTCCTCAATATCTGTAACCCAGCTTCTAGCTTCATCAAGTAGTTCTTCATTTTCTGTATAAATATATAAACCCGTCCCTATCTTTAAATAAACATTCCTGTGTGGTCTACTTAAAACATCAGATGTTTCTAACTTATAAAAAGGTCCAGTACCATCAGTTAAACTAACTATCTTATATTCACTCATTTTAACTTTTTTAAAAATACTACCACAAGCATCAATATCTATTAATTTCAAAACTAATTCCCCCATTCATTTAAAAAATTTAAAGCTTCTTCAAAAGTACTAACTCCTTTTACTTCTATTTTTAAATTCTTTTCTTTAGCATACTCTAATGCTTCCTTTAAATTACTATTAGGACAAATAAACAAATCAGCTTTAGCTTTTTCAGCAGATGCCAGTTTATAGGTAACACTACCTATTTTACCAACATTTCCTTCAGCATCAATAGTTCCTGTACCAACAATCTTTTTACCCTTAGTAATATCATCTTTTACAAGAGAGTTATACATTGATAAAGCCATTATTAGTCCTCCACTAGGTCCTGCTTCACTGTCTTTTGTTTTAATAGTAAGTTTAGTATCACTAGTAACTTCTTCTTCATTAATTATTGAAATACCTAAATACTTTTCTCCATCTTCTTCATAAACCTTACTAGTACTATCATAAAGTTTGCCATCTCTTTCATAAACAATCAAAACCTCTTCATCAATATCTTTAATCTTAATATAATTTTTAAATTCATCAAACCCTTCAAAATTAATTCCATCATAACTAATTATTTTATCACCAACATTTAATGAACCATTATACTCCTCTGCTAAATAATAAACATAATAGTTATCTTTTACCACTTTATACGGAATATTAGCATATTTATAAGCAATAATCTTAGCATTACTAATCGCATTATTATAATCTAAATGATCCCTAGTTAAAGAATCATCCATTGTTTCGTTATCTGCTTTAATCTTTTTATTTTCAACTAATTCCCAGTGAGGAATAAGCTTTCCGATTAAATAAAAAGGCAGTTTTCCTTCCATAAAACCAACATAAGCCATATTAAATGAACCTTCATGCTCATACAAACCAGTAACCCTTTCACTAGTATTTATTGTCCCACCTGGCTTATAGATACTATAACCTGTATCTATATTAAATACAACTATTATCAAAATAAGACAAATCAAAAACTTATAATTCTCTTTAATATATTTTTTTACTTCTGCATAAAATTTATTAATCATTTGCTTCTCCTCTTTCTAAATTATATCAAAACTAAGGTGAAATTATGAAGAATTTTCTAAAAAATACACTGTTTTTACTATTTTTAACACTAATTATTATAAATAGACCAAAAGTTACTTATGCAATCCTAGAGGGAATCAAACTTTGGAAAAATTCAGTCTTTCCATCAGTCTTTCCATTAATGATTTTAAGTGACTTTGCACTAAGTACTAGTATTATTAATGTTATTAGTAATACTATCGGTAAACCATTTTCTAAAATATTTAAATTATCTAAACAATCCTCTTATGTTTTTTTATTAAGTGCTTTAAGTGGTTCTCCTACTAACGCTAAATATATCAAAGATTTATTATCTCATCAATATATAGAAAAAAAAGAAGCCGAAAAACTTCTAGCAATGACTTATCTTTATAATCCCATCTTAATTTTAAATATTTCATCTTTTTTACCAGTTAAAATCGGTATTTATTTAATAGTAACAAACATATTAATTAATATTATTATTGGTATAATTAACAGAAATAATAAAATAAACTATACGCCTATAATTAAACTAGAACCTCAAAAATTTTCACTAGTTGAAAGCATTAACAAAGCTTTAAATGTATCTATGCTTATTTTAGGATCTATTATCATATTTATTGCTTTAATTAGTATAATTCCTATAAAACATCCATTAATAAGTGGCATCTTTGAAATCACCAACGGTATTACTTCACTAAAAAGTTATGACTTTACTTTAAAATATAATTTAATATTTATCAGTATCATGCTTAGCTTTGGTGGTTTATCTATTATCACTCAAATAAAAAGTATATTTATTAACGATAAATTAAACTATTCTCTTTTTTATAAATCTAGAATAATTCACTTAATATTATTTATTTTAATAAGTTTAATTTATCTTAAATGTTTCTTATAAATTCTTTTGTTTTATTTTCACTTGTTTCTATTGCTACTCTTTGACATACAAATAAAAGTGATACTAAACATAGATAAAATGATCCACCATATGATAAAAATGGTACTGGTACGCCAGTAAGTGGAATAAGAGCAAGTATTCCCATAAAGTTAACTAGTAAATGTAAAAGAATAAACGCAAAAGTTCCATACGCAATTATATATCCTCTTACACTAGTTGATTTTCTAGCAATTTGTAACAGTCTAATAAGCATAACTAAATAGCCAAGAATAATTATTGCTCCAACAATAGCACCTAATTCTTCACAAACAATTGGAAAAATAAAGTCAGTATGTGCTTCTGGTAAATATAAATATTTTTGAGTAGAATTACCAAGTCCAACGCCAAACAAACCACCATTAGATATTGCAATCATTCCATTACATACTTGATATCCTGTCTTTTCCGAATACCTAGTGCATGGAGCTTTAAAATTCATACGACTAGCTTGCTCAGCATTTAAAGTCATTGTAAACATTACAATTAATCCTATCACACCAGCACCAACACATAAAAGTTTAGTATTTTTCATCTTCTTGGTATTAATCGGTAACATTAAAAAAATGACTCCAGCAATTCCCGCTATTATAAAAGCAGTTCCATAATCAGGCTGTAATGCTACAAATAAAAATCCTATAATTATTAATATAAATGGAAACAAAATCTTAATGGTAGAGAAGTCTCTTCTCTTAACAATTTTATCAAAATATACACCTAGATATACCACTATTATAGGTTTAAAAAACTCTGACGGCTGAAAATTATAGAAGCCCAAATTATACCAACTCTTCGCACTATTTGTAATTTGTCCATAAGGAATTAATAAAATTAATGCTGCTAAAATACCAATCATACCAATTGGAGCTAAATTCTTATATTTTTTAGTTGGAAATCTTAAAAAGAAAAATATTCCGATAAGCCAAGTAACTATAACAACTAATAATTGTTTTTTAAAGTAATGAGACTCTGATAAATGATTATATAAAACAGCTGTTATTGATGAAGCACTAAAAATCATAACTAATCCTAAGATAGTATATACAATCATTAGTATAAGTAAAGTTTTATCCATCCTCTTAAGAGTTTTCTTCACTATCAGTCACCTAGAATAATCATATCAAATTACTAGTTAAATATCAATTAATTATCTATTATACTTAACACTATTTATTCTTGATTAGAATCATTATATTGTAGTATAATTTTATTGAGGAAAAGCACTAACCCCCTGATGGTTAGACTTCTCCATTTTTGTGTATGAAAAAGTCAAACTCACGCAGGATGTTTTGACTTTTTCTTTTTATCTTAAATTAGTTTTAAAATAATTAAAAAGACTACTAAGATGATAATTAACTCTAAAATTTCTTTAATGGTTTTCATCTGTTCATCACCCCTCTTTCATTCTTTAAAAATTTAAGAGGAGAAGTCTAACCTAGTGTTCTTCAATGAGTTACATTAACATACAAACTTAAACTGTGCAAGAGTAAATTTTTAGTGCCTAGCCAACTTTTAAAATCAGATTAAAATTCTTGAAAAGTCGCATAAATAAACAGTTTAAAGCAATTCTTTATTAATTTAAAATTCACTAAAAAATCTTATGGCTTACCATAAATAAAGCAAACCAACAAAAATCAAAAAACTAATAATTATAAATTAAAAAACACATTTCATAACGAAACATGTTTATGACGCAATTAATTTTAGTACAAGTGGCCCAAGGATAATCAATAAAACAATCGGAATAAATAAAAGAACACTAACTATACTGATTTTAATTGGCATCTGATTAATTCTTCTTCTAACATCTAATAATAACTTATCATTTAAATATTTTAGCTGAGTATTTAAACTCTCAATCATATTACTGCCATAAATATTAGCTTCCGTTAAATTTAAAATAATATTATTAATAACATCACTAGGAATTCTTTCTCTTAAATCATTTAAAGCCTCATCTAACGTACTACCCACATTTATATCACTAATAACCTTTTTAAACTCCAAAGAAAGTTCACTATTACTAGAACTTGTAGTAAGTTCTATCGCTCCTTTTAAATTATTACCTGAAGTAAGTGCTAAGCTAAGAATCTGAAAGAAAAACAAAGCATCTTTATTTAACCTGTCTTTTCTACTATTAATCCTTACATCAAAATATAAATACTCAAAAGCAAAACTCACAAAAGCTGGTACCAAAATAATCAAATATAATTTCTTATAAAATAATAATATTGATAATAAAGCACTACCCATTACAACAAAGAAATAAAGAACTAAAACACTTTCATAACTAACTTTATTCTTAACACCGAGTAGCTTACTTTTCTTTTTAAATCTTTCTACCAATTTTGTAGAAAACAACTTTTTAACTACTTCTATCATACATTCACCTTCATAATCTTTTTAACAATAAATATATAAAGAATATACAAAAGAAGTGCCATAGCCATAATTAAATAACCAAACACACTTTCAAATAATGGCTCAAAATAACTTTTATTCAACAATAATATCAGTAAAATCAAAATAAAAGGCATAAACAACAATATTCTATAAACGAGTAAAGAAGCCCCTGTCATCGCTTTAAATTCATCTTTTAATCTTTTCTTATTAGTTAAAGCATCCTCTATATTTGAAAATATGTAAGTTACATTACCACCAGTCACATTTAAAATACTAAGACTACTAGTTATATACTCAGCATCACTAATCTTTACTCTACTATAAAATCTAGAAAAAGCATCATTTAATTCAAGTCCATACTTTAAATCCGTATGTATTTTAATAAACTCTTCTCTAACTGGTCCTTTCATATCTCTAACAATTGCATTAATCGCATTAGCTATATTCATTCCTGACTTAAATGCATTATTCATAATAATAACTGCTTTAAGTAAATCTTCCTCTATATGTTTTACTCTCCAGTTATAATAAATAGCTAAAATAACATCTAACACAAAATAACCAAGAACCATCCAAAGAAGTCCTAAACCGAATTCAAAACTTTTATTACCTGCTGCTACTAAAAAATATAAAATAAAACATAAAAATCCAATAACAAATTTACTAGCAAATATTTGGTATCCAAATAAATTATCGCTACCATTTACCTGATACTTACTATACTTAACACTTCTTTTTTGAAAATAACTACTTTTAGATAAAATAGTACTTAACTTACTAATAAACTTATCAAAACTAGCAAAAATATCATCAAACACACTACTTTGTTTTTCATTTGGCAGCTTTAAAGTAAACTTATCTATTCTACTAGCATATTTAATCGTTCTTTTAATCTTAAAAATTTCATAAACAACGATAGTCAAAGTAATTACAATAAGAGCTACAAACAAAGCATAACTAATTACTATTTTACCCATAAGTACTCCTTTCTACTTAAATAAACTTATATCAATACCCCTAGACTCTAAAAGCTTTAATACAGCAAATTTACCTTTTTTAAATACAAACTCACCATTATCTTCACCACTAGAAGTTAAACCTTTTTGTACAAACTCAAATATTGGTCTTAAGTTAATCATATCACCGTCAAAACCATCAACCTCACAGATAGAAGTTATCTTTCTTTTGCCATCATGCATTCTTTGAATATTAACAACCAAATTGATGGCATTTTCAATATACTCTCTCACAGCTTTAATCGGAATATCAATACCACTCATTAACACTAGTGTTTCTAACCTATTTAAAGCATCCACCGGACTATTAGCATGTAAAGTAGTAAGCGATCCATCATGACCTGTATTCATTGCTTGTAACATATCAAAAGCTTCCTTACCACGGCACTCACCAACTATAATTCTATCGGGTCTCATTCTAAGTGCATTAATAACTAAATCTCTTACTGTTATCACATTCCCAACGCTATAATTAGAATTTCTTGTCTCTAAACTAATAACATGTTCTTGTCCTAACTTAAGTTCAGCTGCATCCTCAATTGTAATAATTCGTTCATTATCATCTATAAAACTACTTAAAATATTTAAAAGCGTTGTCTTACCTGAACCAGTACCACCACAAACAATAATATTAAGTTTACCTCTAACAGAGGCATCTAAAAACTTAGCCATCAAAGTAGTCATAGTTCCTACCCTAAGTAAATCATCAATGCTTGTCATATTTCTTTTAAACTTACGAATTGTAATAACCGGCCCATTAACTGATAATGGCGGCAGCACAGCATTAATTCTAGAGCCATCACTTAAACGTGAATCAACCATCGGATTGGTACTATCTATTGTCCTACCAAGTGGTTGAATAAGTCTTTGAATAGTTCTTTCAATATGCCTATCATTAATAAAAGAAACACTAGTATCTTTAATAATCTTACCATCTATTTCTGCATATATCTCACTAGGTCCATTAACCATAATCTCTGTAACATTATCATCATTTAAAAGCTCAGTAATTGGTCCGTACCCATTAATCTCAGACTCAATTAAATCAAAAATATGATTTCGCTCTAAATTAGTTAAATCATAACCCACTAAACATCTATCAATTTCTTCATTAACAAAATCAGTCATAGACATATTTGTTGGTATTTCTTTATCAACTAAGTCTTCAATTATCTTTTTTCTAAGATTATCAAGTAACTTTTTATCTTTAAAAACATCATAATCATTTAAAGTACTATCATCAGTATACTTTGGCTTAAAATCAAAACTTTCAGTTAAACTCTTACTCATCTTTTGCCTCCAAATCTTTCATAATTAGTTCAAATACCTTCAAGTCATCAAACTTCTCACACTCTAAACTAAATATCTTACCATCAAACACATAAGCATCCATATTTGAAACATAGAACTTATTACTAATTACATAATCAACATTATTATCTATAATTACTTTTAAATCATAAAAACTAAAATAATCTCTATTATTAGCAACACTATCATTAAGCATTACCTTATACTTTGTAATCTCATTATCTTTAAACAAAGTAAGCACATTTCTCATATTCTTTAAATCAAGAGGATCATTAGTAGTCATCAAAAGTATTTTATCTACAATATCTAAAACATTAACATTAATCTCATCAAAAGCATGACTCATATCTACTAATACAAAATCATATTTAAAAACCGCTTTATCTAAAATAATCTTCAAATACTTTGCATCAATCTTATTTGCTCTTCTAGGATCAGTAGGACAAGGTAAAACATCAATGTACTCATTATACTTTACAACATAATCTTCAAAATCCTTATAACGGTTATTATTATAATCATCACAAAAGTTATAAATATCTTTTTTATAACTTCTATCAAGAGCTAAAGCAATCCCGCCAGAGTACAAATCTAAATCTATAATTAAAACTTTTTTTTCATTTCTTGCCATCACGCCAGCAAGATTAATTGTAAAAATAGTCTTTCCAACGCCACCTTTAGCACTAAAAACAGCAGCACTTACTCCTCTAGCCATCTTTACACCTCCTCTTTAAAGATTATCTTATATTTATCTATCTTAATAATTTTTCCAAATGTACTATCAAACTCATACTCATTATAAAGCTTTTGGCCATCATATTTAAGTTTGCTAGTCTCATAATCATTTAACTCATATAATTTTTTTACTTCTTCATAATCCAAATTTTCTTTTAAAATCTCTTTACTAAAACTAATATATTTATTCTTATTAATCGTATACATCAAGCTATCATATACAAAAGCAAATAAAACAAATAAAAGCGGAATAAAAATAATAAATAAAACTAATGCCTGTCCTTTTCTATTCATTTTAAAACCGTTCTTTCACTTTTAATATTATAATCTCCCTTAGTAACTAAACTAAGTCCAGGCGTAATAAAATCATACTTAATACTTAACTTAAAAGTAATATATTTATCACTAATAACCTCATCATAACTGATACCATCTAAATAATCACTAATCTCTTCACTCTTACCATCTTTATATAATGAAACAACATCATTCATTTTACTTTCTAAACCATTCTTTTTAATTAATATACTAGAAAAATCTACAATCACCATTAGTAAATATATTATAACAGGTAAAATAATAATAAATTCAATTAAAGCTTGTCCTTTTCTATCCATCACTAACTATTCCCCTATCATATAAATAGTATACCATAAAGACTTATCAAAAAAAAGAGACTTATATTAATTTGTCTCATCAATTTCAAAAATATCTAAAAGTTCATCATCCAATTTAATATTTTGATCTTTAACATATAATATAGCTAGTTCTTGATTGGTTTTAACTACATCTCCATCATTAACTAATATCTTAACTCCAGCACCATAATCAATTCTATCTTCTTTGCTTTTTCTTCCAGCACCTAAATATGAAGCTAGTTTTCCTACCTTTAAAGCTTCTATTTTTCTGATAATACCATCTTTCTTAGCTTTTATATAAACTGTGTTTTCATCAAGTTTCAAACCATCTAAATTTCCCCCTTGATAACTAATCCACTCTTTAAACTTATCAAAAGCTTTGCCACTACTAATAGCATCTAACACCAGTTTAGTTGCTTCTTCTTCGCTTATTTTTCTAGCCATCTCTATAATTGCACTAGCTACTTCTAATGAAACATCTCTTAATTTGCATTTTGTATTGTTTTGTAAAACATCAATTGCATTTAATACCTCTATCGCATTACCTACACAGTTACCAAGTGGCTCATTCATATCCGTAACTAAACATCTAACGCTTACTCCAAATGACTCGCCAATCTTTTGAAGCCACAAAGATAATTTATCAGCATCATCTCTAGTTTTAACTAAAGCCCCATCCCCACATTTAACATCAATTACTACATATTTAGCACCACATGCTATCTTTTTACTCATAATTGAAGAAGCAATTAGTGGAATACTTTCAGTAGTTCCAGTCACATCTCTTAATGCATAAATAACTTTATCAAGTGGTACCAAATCATCTGTCTGTGAACTTACTACTAATCCAGTATGATTAAAAACATCATAAAATTCTTCTTTAGTTAAATTAGTTCTAAAACCTGGTATACTTTCTAATTTATCAATAGTTCCCCCAGTAATCCCAAGTCCTCTTCCACTCATCTTAGCACAGCATACACCTAAACTTGCAACAATTGGCATCGCTACAAGTGTTACAGTGTCTCCGACCCCACCAGTACTATGTTTATCACAAACATCCTTATCAAAATGATATACCTCACCACTTTTAATAAAAATATCGGTTAAATTAATAGTTTCCTCATAACTCATTCCATTAATAGTAATCGCCATCAAAAGAGCACTCATCTGATAATCAGGAATTCGTTTTTCCAAATAACCATTAAAAGCAAAAGCTAACTCATCATAACTAAGTTCTAATTTATTTTTCTTCTTATTAATAACTTCAATTATATTCATAATTCACCTACCATAAGAAAATTATACCAAATAAAGCCAAAAAGAAAAACCTCAAACGAGGTTTTATAATTAATTTCTTTCTTTAACTTTGTATTCTTTCTTCATACCCTTTAAGAAGTTAAGTTTAGCTCTACGTACCATACCTTTTTTAACAACTGTAATTTTGTCAATTTCAGGACTATTTACAGCAAAAACTCTAGATACTCCAACGTTTCCACTTTTCTTTCTTACAGTAAATCTTTCAGAAACAGAACCACCTTTTTTAGAAACAACTAATCCTTCAAATGCTTGAATTCTTTCTTTTTTTCCTTCTTTAATCCAAACATCAACCCTAACAGTATCTCCTACTCTAAATTCAGGAACATCAGGTTTAATTTGTTTCTTATTAATCTTATCAATTAGATTCATAAAACATCACCTTTCTATAACTATATTTCACTACAATCATCATTTATGAGCGGATTATAGGAGTTTTCTCTCGAAAACAACTAGATTATACCAAAATCTAACCGTAAAATCAATACTTATAAGAATTTTTCCGAAACGTAATACTATGCAACAATTTTATATGGATTTGAAGAAGTTCCATAGCCAGAAGATATTTTTACAGTAGGTAAAACAGATATCGCTGGGCGAACTCCACGAAGAGTATTAGCATAACTTGCTAAATTTCCATCAGTACCACCAACACGAAAAATTCCAGCATAACCATTTAAAAATGAGCAAGGAGACATCGACCACCAATAATCGGCAGTTGTATTTTCACATAAATATAAATTAGAATTAGACTCACTACCAAAATATCCAGCAAATGCAAGCTCATCCATTGTTAAAAGTCCTACTTTTTTATCAAGTACTCCATTTCCATTTACAATATCACTAACTGTATACTTAGATAACTTTCCACCATTATTATCGTTTGGACATATTAAACTTGGAGCAGCATAATTAGCAGCACCACCACCAAATATTCTATTAAATGTCCCATACCCAGTTTGATTTTTAGCATATCCTAAACCCGTTCCCCAATCATGACCGTATGCAAATGTTTTAAAAACACTCTTATCGCCACACCAAATGGTATCTGCAAGATTATTTTCATAAGATTCTAAATTTTTCGCATACCAAGTTTCTAGATTTTTTAAAATTAAACTTTTATTAGTATTAGCATGAGCAGCAGTATAACTAGTGGCTCCAGCCGTCCCATACATAAAACCCACATAAGTATTATCATCGTAATTAGCATTAAACGTACTAGTATAATTTGATCCACTATAATGAGCAAAACCTGCACTTGAACTATTATTTGCCGAAGAACAAGGACTAGCAGCAGCAGATGTATTATCATTATGAAGAACTAATTTTATTGAATCACTACCTTCAACTCTTACTATTCGCCAGCATTTATTAGCAAACTCCACATAATTATTAGTTACAGCACCTCTAAAATAATAACTCGTTCCATAATCATCTTCAGCGCTTGCTAAAACTGCCTCATTATCAGCGGTTTTAGCCCTACCAGGAGTTGTCAGTGGAGTTCCTACCGTATTATCCCTTTTAATTGCAGCAAGTAGTGTCTCCTCGCCTGGACTTTCCCAAGTCGTTTTCGTTATAAAATTAACATTACAATATATATTAGCGTAACTAGCATCCTTAATAGATAGTTTCCACTTAGTACCCGTCCAACTTGCAGTAGCATTTATTGAAAGTGGCGTATCATCATTTTTTTTACACACTACCTCAGTAATATAATTAGCACTAGTAGGAAATGTACTACTCGACTCACCATCGATAAAAGCAGCAATATAATAATTACTATTATCATAATCATTTAACGTATTTTCCTTATTATCAAACATAAACCAAATACCAAACACCGATACTACCGATAAAAACAAAGCCAACGCTAAATATATTTTCTTTTTATTATTCATATAATCATCTCCTATATTACTCTTTTATTTGAAAATTAATTTATAAGGATTAGTAGATGTTCCAGCGCCGTCTAAAACTCTAACAGTAGAACTAAGTGAAATAACTGGTCTAATCATTTCCCACACATCTCTATCAACTCTATCATAGTTCATTGCTCCAGTATAATTAACCACAAAAATTCCTCCACCAGCAGTAGAACCATCATAACCCAAAGGCGACATTGTCCACCAAGCATGCATTCCATTATTACTGCTGTCATTAGCATTTTTATATAGATAAAATGTATTATTACTTTTTCTTATAACACTACCAGCGAACGCCACCTCATCCGCAGTAAGCATACCAATTTTATAAGTTAATGCACCATTACCATTTGTTGTATCACTAACAGTATATTTAGATAGCTTTCCACCATTATTATCATTAGAACATACAAGTGTTGGTCCACTTCCTCCAGCCGCAAAACTAGTCGAACTAACAAGTCTTGCAGCAGGCTTATAATAACTATAATTCTTACCTACACCATAATTATTTACATTTATAGATGAATACTTAATAGGATTAAACGCAGCATCAGTAACTGTACTTTTTTCATTACAATAAATTGTATCTGCTAATTGATTCTCATTAAAACCTGATTGCTTTGAAAGTACATTTGAATACCAAGACTCTAAAGTTGATAAAATACTACTTTTATTAGTATTGGCATGAGCAATAGCATACGAAGAAGAATTAGTAGTACTATAACTTCCATACATTAACCCAATATGAGCATTATCTGTATTAGTCGTATTAAACGTAAATATAGAATTAGACGCTGTTGTCCTTAAATAAGCTAAATCAGTGCCATTTTCACTACATGGAGAACTACTAGATGAAGTGGTCGCTCCATTAAATAATCCATTGTAATTATAAAGAATCATTTTTATAGAGCCATCTCCAGTTATTCTTACTATCCTCCAGCACATATTAGCATACTCTACGTAATTGTTTTCCACAGCTCCTCTAAAATAATAAGATGTTCCATAATCATCTTGTGTACTTGCTAAAACTGCTTCAGTATCTGCTGAAACTTCAGAACCTGGCGTTGTCTGAGCAACCGAAACATTAGCATTATTTGTTCCCTTTATAACAGCAGTAAGTAATTTATATTGCTCATTAGTAAACTTTACCGTACACTTAGTTCCACCAGTTGACACATCATCTATTGATAAAAGCCACTTATTATTTCTCCAAGAAATACTTGCTCCTGTATCAACTATTCCACTATCATTTGTACATGAAACACTAGCATCATACTCATCAGTTGTAGGAAACGCATTACTCTCTGTTCCATTTATCAAAGTAGCAATATATAAATCATCAGTAGGTTTACTTCGTACAGCAGCTACTACTGATATTTTTAGCTGATAATTTTTACCCTCTACTTGTTCACTAGTCCAAGCCTCACTATTATCGCCATCAAGCCACATTCTAAATTCAAAACTTTTTTCTTGATTTTTACTTATTCCATTTGTCTCACTTAAAACATAATTCTCTGTAATACTATACCCCGATAGTGATGCTGGAGTTGTTATCTGCTTTAGCGCACTAATATTTGTTGGACTTAACGTATCATCTCCATCAAGAGCTATCCTAACAAACTTAGACTCTAATCCATTAGTAATATTTATTACCGAAGCAACTATCGTATACTGCATATAATTATCACAATTATTCTTTATCTTAAAAGTATAAGGCGTCGTCTTAAGACCTTCCGCAGTACTAATCGGATAAGCATTAGTTAAATTAACGGAGTTCTCTCCACTAAAAACTAGTTCTACACACGTAGCAGCAAGTGAATTTGTTGAACTTTGTGAAGCATAACCATTAAAAACAGCATAACTCACACCAACTAATGAAATCAAGCAAAACAAAATTCCAACATATATTAACAATCTTTTCCTATACTTTTCTCTCATATGTGACCTCCAAAAGTACATCTAATTTATACCTATCTATCCTTATACCATTATATAAAAATTTAAATATAATTTCAATAACCTAAATCATAAAAAAAGAAAACAACTACATTTGTCTTCCTCTAACTATATTATTTTCTTTTTTTAATACTCTTTGCTCTAATTCACTTTTTAATAAAACAATTTTAAATAAATACTTATTAAGTGTTTTTTTATCCAAATACTTTTCATATTTATTATACAAAATCATTCTAACAGCTCGTAATTCTTCAAGTAAATCTCTAGCATCATCACTAGAATCATTATCTAAAAATAAAAGTATTCTACTAATTAAATCATTATAATTCTTATCATAAAGCATACTAATTAATTTATTAACCCACTCTTGTTTAATTATTACTAAATTACATTTCTTTATTTTTATTTCATAACCATCAAAAAATATTATATCATTAAGCTTAAGTTTATCATTTAATCTAAAAACTCTATACATCTTCACTTAATAAATCAGGTCTTTTTTCTTTAGTAACCCTAATTCTTTCATTATGTCTATAATTTTTAATTTTTTGATGATTTCCAGATAAAAGAATACTTGGCACTTTCTTTCCTCTATATTCTTCTGGTTTAGTATATACTGGATAATCTAAAAGCCCATCATTAAAACTTTCATCATCTAAGCTTTCATTATTAATAACACCTGGCACTAATCTAATTACACTATCAATTATTGCCATCGCTCCAATTTCTCCACCAGTTAAAATATAGTCTCCAACTGACACTATTTCATCGGCTTCCTCTTTAATTCTTTCATCAAAGCCCTCATAATGACCACAAATAATTATCAATTTTTTAATATTTTTATATTCTCTAGCTTTTTCTTGATTATATCTATTTCCTTCCGGTGAAAGTAAAACAACATAAGAATCATCATCTCTAATTTCATCCAAGCATCTAAATATTGGATCGCACATTAAGACCATTCCAGCTCCTCCACCATAAGGAGTATCATCCACTTGATTATTATTATAAACCGAATAATCCCTAAAATTAATTACTCTAATATTTACAATATTTTTATCTATCGCTCTTTTTATTATTGACTCACTTAAAAAGCCATCAAACATCTTTGGAAAAAGCGACAATACTATAATTTCCACTAATCATCACCTACAACATTAAACTACTTATATTTTTACAATATATCTTCTTCTCACTTAAACTTACTTTAACAATATAATTTCCGTATATTGGAATATAAAATCCTTTAACTTTTATTAATGGATTAACCTTATTTTTATTAACAGACTCTACCTTTCCAATAAATTCATCACCATCGCAAACATCTAAACCGACCAAATCATCAAGCAAATATTCATCATCACTTAAACTTAAAGTATTCCTATCAATATAAATATCATAACCTATATACTTAGTAATTTGATTTATATCATTAATATGATCAATCTTAACTAAATAATTATGATGATGAAAACGGCAGCCTGTCACCAAATGCTTCTCATTATTAATATATATTGTATTATTTTCTTTAAAAGCCCTATCAGCCATCTCAAAATCAGAAACAACCTTAAGTTCTCCTTTAATGCCAAAATAATTTACAATTTTACCTATCCATAATTTATCTTTCATAACAATCCTTCTTATATATTAAAAATATTTCCATCCACCACAATATTATCAAAATAATCATTATAGCTATTTAGCTGCCTTTGATCAGTAATCAAATACCCAATTAATGGAACCTCTAACTTTTTAAAATTTAATAACTCACTAGAATTATAATGTTTTATATTCACACTTTTAAAATCTGTCTTAATCATATAATGTGCTATAAAGTTACCTAAAGAATAAATACTTGGTTTTTGCTTACTAACAATTTCTCCAAGAATATAATTTTCTCTTACTTTATTAAAATAACTAATAGTTTTAGAATTATTACTTACAATTGCAAATCTTCCATGATATTTATCTAATATAGTTATTATTTCCTTAGTCACTTTTTTATCATACACACTAGCCAAATTAATAATAACTGGCGTTTTATCATTAATAAAATTTAGTACCTCTTCTAATAAGGGAACATGATAAGAAGATAGATAAGCTATATCATCATAATTAACGTTTTCTACACTATCTTTTACTTTAAGTAATCTAGCAAAGTTTTCATCATCATAAACTATTACTTTATTATCTTTTGTACATCTAACTCTAAAGCATATTCCAAAATTACCTTTAATAGCTAAATCAAACGCTGGCAACGTATTTTCTATTACATTTTTATTATTATAAACTCCCTTATTTACAAATTTTTGTTTTAATAAAAAATCTAATTTCATACATTTTCACCTAGTATATACATAAGCAAACTAGCACTAACTCCTGCATTTAAACTTTCACAATCATCGCTCATTGGTATATGTAAAAATTTTGTACATTCTTTTTTTACTTCATCACGCATCCCTTTAGCTTCACTGCCAATTACTATCGCATGTCTATTTTCTTCTCTAGCTGGTTTGCTACCTCTAACTACATCAGTTCCATAAATAACATAATGCTTATCTTTTAATTCATTTATTTTAGATATAATATCCCCTATATAAATATTTACTTTAAAAATCATCCCTTCACTAGCTCTAATGCATTTTAAATTATAAACATCACAAGAGTTCTCACTTATTATAATATTTTTATAGCCAAAAGCTACTGCTGATCTGATAATCGTTCCCATATTTCCTGGATCACTTATTCCATCTAAAATAAGGGCATTACCATCATCTATCCTGTTTTCCTTCTTATGAACAACTGCCAAAACTCTAGGAGCACTAGTAAGCCCTGATATCTTTTTCATCACATTTTCACTAACAACTATTCCTTCAAATTTTTCTTCACCATCAAGAATAAATATTTCTTTAACTAAATTAGCTTCTATTGCTTCTTCAACTAAATGCTCACCTGGAGCTATAAAAAGACTAGATAAATCCCTATATTTTTTATCATTTAATTTAGCATACTCTTTTATTTTTTTATTATTTATAGATGTTATCATTAATAATTAAGCTCCTTTCTTGCTTGTTTATAATATGGATAATGCTCCCCAACATAATTCCAAAAATCCTTAGAATGATTCATATATTTAAAATGTGATAACTCATGTACTAAAACATAATCAATTAAATGTACATCTTTCATTATCAAACTAGTATTTAACGTAACACTCATACTAGATATATTACATACTCCCCACTTTGTCTTCATCAATCTACTTTTTAATTTAAAATCTGGTAAATCATCAAAATTACATCTAACTTGCATTAATCTTGACTCAAAAACTTTTAAAGCTAAAGAGTAAATATAATTCTTAGCTTCATCAAATGACCTGGCATAAATAACATCACCAATCATTTTGGGTTTATCATCTCTAATTATTAAATCTAAATCATTTCCTAAATAACTAAGTTTCTCTTCACTTCTTTGTTTTACTCTACCTTGAAGTTTCAAAATAGCCTTAGCATTATCATGAAGCATTTTCTCTATCTTTTTATCACTAACTAAATAATTTACACTTACCACAAGTTTTCCATCTTTAAACCTAAAATAAGCATTTTTTATTCTCTTTCTTATAACCACATAAGTAATTACTTCACCATCTAAAAAAATCTTATTTTCCACTGTAAATCTCATACCATTCTTTTAGTTTTTGTGTTCCATCTTGACAAAGTCCTTTTATAAAATCAAAGGTAATATTTAAACTCTTCTTTAAAACTGTAAAGTCACTCTTTGCTTGCTTACAAACATTTTCATTATCCTTGCAATATTCTGAGCTTTTCTCTAAATAGTGTTTAACGAGTTTTGCTTTCGTATTATTATACTTCTCACTTAAGCTTTTTTTATAAGAAGGAAATTCTTTATTAATTAAATTATCTAACATCGTAGCATAGTAAATAACTTTTAGTTTAGCTCCATTAGTTAAATCTTTAAAATAATAGCCATTGATATCACTATCATAAAAGATAAAGTCAACTATTTTTATAAAATTCTCTTTTATTACATTCCTATTTTTATCTTTTAACATTTCAGAAGTAGTTTCTAAGACACTATCATCAGCACTTTTATAAGTATTTTCTGAAATCTTAGCTGGTGTAGTTTGTCTTATAGTTGTTTTAGTTGTTGAAGTAATTTTTTTTGTCGTAGTTGTCGTCCTATTTTCTGGTGCTGTCGTTGTAGTTGTACTTGTAGTCATCGTTGTATTCTCAGATTTATCACTTACAATCTCATAAGAATTTAAAACAACCTTAGGTGGATAAATTTCCATAATTTCTTTAACATCCAAAATAAGTTCATCACCTACATTTAACCCATCTAGTGGCACTTCAACAATATCTAAATCACTATCTCCAATTACCTGAGCAAGAGCATACCCTTTATATGTTTCAGTAACAATCACCTTTAAAGTACTAACACTACTTTTTTTATTATTCATAATTTTAACAAGAGCAAACACACCTCCAGCAACTAATAACAATATTAAAATAGAAATTAAAGTAACTTTCTTATTCACCCTTATCACCCTTATTTGTAAACTTCAAAATAATTGGCGTACCAGTCAAATCAAAATTAGCTCTTATTTGATTTTCTAAATATCTTTCATAACTAAAATGAAGAAGTTTCTTATTATTAACTGAAAACTCAAACTTAGGAGGTTTAGTATCACACTGATTAACAAAATAAACCTTTAGTCTTTTTCCCTTATAACTAGGTGGTTCATGAAGCATAATAGCTTCCCTAACAACATCATTTAAAACGCTTGTCTTAATTTCTCTTCTAGCACTTTCATAAGCTTTAATAATTTCTGGCATCAATGTATGTATTCTTGCTTTTGTCTTAGATGATAAAAATACTATATTAACATACGGGATAAACTGAAAATTAGCTCTAATATTTTTTATCCAGAATTTCATCTGCTCATCTTTATTTTCAATCAAATCCCATTTATTTACTACTATAACCATTGCTTTACCAGCATCAAGTGCATAAGACGCTATATGTTTATCATGCTCTATAATACCTTCTTCAGCATTAATTACAAGCACACATACATCAGATCTATCTATTGCTTTCATACTACGGAGAAGACTATATTTCTCTATATTCTCATAAACCCTTCCTCTTTTTCTCATCCCGGCAGTATCAATAACAATATAATCATTCTTATCATAAGTAAATCTTGTATCAACTGCATCCCTTGTAGTTCCCGCAACATTAGAAACAATTGCTCTATCCTCATTTAATAAGGCATTAATTAACGAGCTCTTTCCTACATTAGGTCTACCAATAATACAAAATTTTAAAATTGCCTCATCTTCTTCAGTCGTATAAGCATTAAAATCACTTGTTATCTCATCAAGAAGCACACTTATTCCCTTATTATGTTCTGCACTTATCGGCAAAATTAAATCAAAACCAAGTTCATAAAAATTATACATTAAATCATTTTGATGCGTCTCATCTAATTTATTTACTGCAACAATCACTTTTTTATCAGTCTTCTTTAACATCTTAGCAATCAAAATATCATTACTCGTAACATCAGTTTTTCCATCAATAACAAAAACAATAACATCAGACTCATCTATCGCAAGTTCTGCCTGCATCTTAATATTTTCATTAAAATCTTCTTTTGCTAAATCTATACCGCCAGTATCTATTAGATTAAAACTTTTATCTTTATAATTAACAATCCCATAAATTCTATCTCTCGTAACTCCTGGCATATCATCGATAATAGCTTTCTTTTCATTTATTAATCTATTAAATAGTGTTGACTTCCCAGTATTTGGTCTACCAATTAAACAAACAGTCTTTCTCACGCAAAACACCTCTTTTTTCTCACTAATTTTACCATAAAATGGACAAAATAAAAACCCATAAATGGGAATTTAATCAAACAAATGACTACTATCATAAGTAGCACTTACATCATTTTTCTTCTTATCATAAAAAATATCTATTTTTTCATTATTTAAATTATCTCTTCTTTTAGTTGGATCACTTATTATTTCACCATCATCATACTTTACATAGCCCTCTTTAGCTAAAGCATCAAAACTAATCTTGCAACTAACTAAATCATCACTCGTCGTGCACTCTTGTAGTGGTGCTGATTCATTTACAAAATAGTTAATATGATCTTGTCCCCATATAATAGACTGATCAACAATTAAATCCAGTTTAGTTTTTAAAATCCCCTCTTTTGCTGTCTTACTATTATTACTTACTGCTGGGATAACTATCACCATAACAATTGCTAAAACTGAAATAACTGCTAGAAGCTCAACTAGCGTAAACCCTTTTTTACTCCTCATTTTCCTTAAGCCCTTCCAAAATAACATTTAAAACTTCTTCCTTACCCTTTTTAGTAACATTAGAAAAAGCTATTACTTTATCATCTTCATTTAGATTAAGAACTAAAGAAACATTTTTAATATTTTTATCTCTATCCTTTGCTTTTAATTTATCATACTTAGTTGCAATTACTGTTGTTGGTACATTATAATATTTCAAATAATTATACATCAAAACATCATTTTCCGTAGGCTTCATTCTGCCATCAACTAGCATAAAAACTCTAACTAAATTAGTTCTTGTCTTAAGATAATCCTCTATCATTAACCCAAGTTTCTTCTGCGTACTTTTATCTGTATTAGCGTATCCATAACCAGGAACATCTACTAAATAAAATTCATCATTACAAATATAAAAATTTAATGTTTGCGTTTTACCAGGTGTTGCACTAGTCTTAGCATAATTTTTTCTTCCCAAAAGTGTATTAATAAAACTACTCTTGCCAACATTACTTCTACCAACAAGTAAAAATTCTGGCTTATTATCAGTAGGATACTGACTTGTTCTAACTGCAATTGTACTTAAATTTGAACTATCAATTTTCATAAGTTCCTCTTTTCTACAACCTTATTATATAAAATAGTGTCAAAAAATGCAAACCTCAGCCATTATTTATAGCATTTACCCATAATAATTTAGTATAATCAAGTTGGTGATTACATTGTTATATCCAGGCAAAGCAAAAAAAGAGTATCAAAAATTTATCAACTATGCAAATCGCGGAATGGACTTAGAAAATTTAATAAATGAAGCAAATGATTATTATTTAAAAGAAAACCAAGCAATCATTTATAAAAAGCCTACTCCCGTAGATATTAAAAAAGTCACATATAAAGGTAAAACTGAATATATTGAAGGCATATTAAAGCAAAAATCTACATTAGATTATGTCGGCGTATATAAAGGCAAATATTTAGATTTTGATGCTAAAAGTACTAAAAGTAAAACCAGCTTTGCTCTATCAAATATTCATAGTCATCAGTTAAAACACATAGAAAGAATTATTGATAATGGTGGTATATCATTTTTAATAATAGAAATTAACTCGCAATTTTTTATATTAGATGGTAAAATATTATTAGAATTTATCCATAGTAATTCTAGAAAAAGTATTCCTTATGAATTTATTAAAGCATGTGGAATAGAAATTAAATTAAACTATAACCCTACTCTAGATTATTTAAAAGAAATAGATAGATTATTTTAGGAAGGAATTTTATTTATGAAAAAGATAAAAATTAAAAAAAGAAGCAAAAAAACGCCAAAAGAAGATAATAAAACAATAAGTCAGTTTAAGAAAACTTTTAAGAAAGGTAACATTGCTGAAAAAATATTAATTATCATCATGTTATTTCTAGTAGTTGGCTTCGCTCTTGCTTTAGTGTTCTTCGCTTATGTTGTAATTAAAGCCCCTAAATTTGATGTAGAAAGTTTATATACTAAAGAAGCTTCTATCTTGCTTGATAAAAACGGTGAAGAATTTGCTAGATTAGGAACCGAAAATAGACAAAAAGTAACTTACGATGAACTACCTGAGGTATTTATTGATGCCCTAGTAGCTACCGAAGATTCAAGATACTTTCAACACAGTGGTGTTGATATGGCAAGATTTTTAAAAGCCACAATCGGTCAAGTTTTAGGTCAAAGCGGTGCTGGTGGTGCTTCTACTCTAACCATGCAAGTTGCTAAACAAAGATTAACTAACAATGAAGCAACTGGTATCAAAGGAATCATTAGAAAGTTTACTGATATATATCTTTCTGTATTCGTTTTAGAAAAACAGTATTCAAAAGAACAAATAATTGAGTATTATGTAAATATACCTTACTTAGGTGGTGGCTCTTGGGGTATTGAACAAGCAAGCCAAGTATACTTTGGAAAATCCGTAAGTCAGTTGTCACTTCCTGAAGCTGCTACAATAGCAGGTTTATTCCAAGCACCAGTTGCTTATGACCCATTTGACTATCCAGAAAAAGCTGAAAGCCGTCGTAACCAAGTATTAAACTTAATGAAAAGACACGGCTATATTAGCGAACAAGAATGTGAAATTGCTAAATCTATTCCTCTAAAAAGTTTATTAATTGAAAGTTCTAGTACTGCTAACCAGTATCAAGGATTTATTGATACAGTAGTTGAGGAAGTTAAAAAAAGAACTGGTAAAAATCCTTACGAAGTTTCAATGCAAATAAAAACAACTTTAAATCCTAGCAAGCAAGATGCTATTAACGATATCTATAATGGTAAAAATTATAAATGGATAAATAATACTGTTCAAGCAGCTATGGTAGTAATAGATAATGATAACGGTTCAATAAGTGCTATTGGTGCTGGTAGAAACCGTAAAAGATTATTAGAATATAATTACGCAACTCAAATTAAAAGACATCCAGGATCAACAGCTAAACCAATATTTGACTACGGTCCAGCTATTGAATACTTAAACTGGTCTACTGGCAAAATGATTATAGATGATAAATACACCTACTCTGGTGGTGGATACTTAAAGAACTGGAATAACACATATATGGGAATTATGACTATAAATACTGCCTTAGGGACATCAAGAAATATCCCTGCTCTTCAAGCTTTCCAAGCTCTTACCCAAGATCAAATCAAAACATTTGTTACAAATTTAGGAATTACCCCTGAATATGAAAATGGTTACATCAACGAATCTCATAGTATCGGAGGTTTCTCAGGAACAAACCCATTAGAAATGGCAGCAGCTTATGCTACATTTGCAAGAGGTGGCGTATACATAGAGCCATATTCATTTACAAGCTTAGAATATTTAGATACCGGTGAGGTTTATACTGTTACTCCAGAAAAAAGAACTGTAATGAGCGAAGCTACCGCATTTATGGTAAATATGATTTTAAAAAATGCTGTTACAAGTAACTATGTAGCTGCTGGTTCAAAATCTGGAACTGACATTGCAAGTAAAACAGGAACATCAACCGTAGACTCAAACTATTTAAAAAATGAAGGAATCAAAGGAAACGTTATTGGTGATTCATGGCAAATGGTATATTCGCCAGACTATACAATCAGTCTTTGGATCGGATATAAAGAAACAACAAAAGAAACTCATCTTCTTAATGAAGATGCTGGTAAAATTAAAAAACCAATGATAAAATTACTTATTAAAAATATTATGGAACCTAACTCAAGATGGATTCAACCATCAAGCGTTGTTCAAGCTGAAATAGAATTAGAAACCGAACCTTTAGCTCTAGCAAGTGCTGCAACACCAGCAAAACTAAGAAGCACAGAATATTTCAAAAAAGGTACAGTGCCTGATGAAGAATCATATCGTTTTAAACAATTAGATAATCCAACAAATTTAAAAGCAGATTACTTGCAAGGAGCTGTTGAGTTATCTTGGAACAACATAGCTACTCCACAAGCCATTGATGAAACATTCTTAAAAACTTACTTTGATGAAGGATATAAACCATGGAGTGAAAAATATTATAATCAAAGATTAGAATATAATCGTGCTAATATCGGTAATATTGGTTATCACATTTACGTTACAACAAATGGAAATACTACTGACTTAGGCTTTACAACTAATAGTAAATATACTTATACAGGCGTACTAACTGGTAAGACTACATTTACAGTAAAATCTTCTTACTCAATATTTAAAAATAATATGTCTAGTGGAACAACTGTTACTGTAAATCCTGAAGGAAGTGTTACTCCTGAACCGACTAATAATTGGACACCACAATTAAATGGAAGTAGTACAATAACTGTTTCAGAATATTACGATTTAAAAAGTAATAACAAATTAGTAAAAGTTTTAGATAATGGATATGACGTTACATCAAGTGCCACTGTTACTGATGAATGTTATCAAAACAATAATGAAGTTGATTGTAAAACTCTAAGCTGTAACGAAAGCTACCAAGTTATGCATATTGTAACATATAACGGTAAAACTAAAACTTTAAATAGAAACCTTACAAGCGGTTGTTAAAAAAGAAGTGACTTACAAAAAATCACTTCTTTTTATATTGACAATTTTCTTTAAATAAACAGTTTTCACACTTTGGATTTCTAGAAGTACAAAAATATCTACCAAATAAAAGTATTTGTTCACTTACTCTATTCCACTTATCTACCGGAATAAGTTTCTGTAATTTTCTTTCTATCACTTGAGGACTATCACTAAGACTTGCTATCTTCCATCTTTGGCAAACTCTCATAACATGTGTATCAACTGGAATTGAAGGCTCATTAAAAAGATTCTTTAACACCACATTGCACGTCTTTGTCCCAACACCAGGCAAGCTAAGTAAATAGCCTCTGTTATTTGGAACAGAAGAATTAAAATCATTTACTAATCTACTTGCAATAACTTTAACATAAACTGCTTTTTTTTCATAAGAACCAAGACTATGAATTATCATTTTAATATTACTTAAACTCATACTAGCTATATCATTTAAATCTCTATTTTTAAATAACTCACTAGTAACCATATTTACTCTTTTATCAGTGCACTGAGCACTTAAAACTGTCGCTATCAATAACTCATAATCTTTATTATAGTTAAGTTCACACTTTGGGTTAGGAATATAATAATCTAACTTTTTATATAAATCATTCCCCATCTGAAAGCCAGTCATAATCAAATAGTTCCTTCTTCTCTTCTTTTTTCACTCTTTTTTTAAGATGATTATTTACCTCATCCATAGTTTTAAAACCTTTATTAGCCCACTCTAACAAGATTTTATCAATATATCTTAAATTACGTACATCATTAAATGTAGCCTCTTTTAGTGCTCCAATAAGTAGTTCTTCACTCATTCCACTAGCTATCCAAGCTCTAATAATTTCATATTCCATAGGTGATAATGGTCTACCAAACTCTTTTTCAAAAGTAGAAAACACATCATCATTAGTTTTTTTCTTAATCTTAATATTAATATCACTTACCATTGCTTTATAAGTATTACTAATATCTACTATCTCAGTTATCTTACCAGAATCTTTAATAACTGAAAGTTTAATTAACCCTTTAGTACTTAAAGAAGAAAAAGCACTCATAATATCCTTATCATCCATATAAGTAATAAGTGCTATTCTCTTAATATCTAGACAAGGTTTATCTTCATTTATAAAGTATACAAGTAATAAAAGTTCGTTAACATCTAACTTAAAACTTTTTACAATTTTGAATAACAGCTTTTTAAAAGTAAAATCTTTTTCTTTAACTAACCCTTCCAAAATTGTATTACTCATGTCACTCACTCCTTATAATTTAAAACATATCTAGTTAATTCTTCTTTACTATTAAGTAAATCTCCATTAATAACCTTTAATAAAATCTCATCATAAATATCTTTAACTAATTTAGAAGGAATAATATTTAATATATCAATAATATCCTTTGGCTTAATAGCTAACTCATCCCTACTTTTAATAGGTAAAGAATTATAAGCATCATAAACACTTTCTTTTGATACTTTAAGTATCTCAGAACTAACTAGTAAAGTATACAAATCATTAAAAAATAGTACTTCATTAGAAAACTTTCCAAACTCAATAATTTTTCTAATCTTATTAATCATACTTATATTATCTCTTGTAAAAGGATACTTTTCAGAATAACTAATCTGTGCCCACATACCTAGTAAATCAGGAACAATAGTTATCTTATCATAATTAATCTCTAAAGTCTCAAGTAAATCATACTCTTTTAAAAATTCTAATCCTTTTGCAGCATTTTTAGAAACCAATATTTTATCAAGTTCTTCTTTTTTTCTAGTATAAGACAATGATTTTATTAAATCTTTATTATTTTTAATAAAATTAATTATTTCATCATCTAATTTAAAATCAAGAACAATAGAAAATCTTATAGCTCTTAAAATTCTTAAAGGATCTTCTTTTAACTTTAAATTAGTGTCCCCAACTACTTTTATTAATCTATTTTCAATATCTTCTTTACCACCAAGTAAATCTATAACTGTTCCATCACTATTCATACAAAGTGAATTAATAGTAAAATCTCTTCTTTTAATATCATCTATTAAATTATTTACATAAATAACATTAGTAGGTCTTCTATTATCATAATTACTCTCAGTGCGATAAGTAGTAATATCAAAATTATATTTCTTAGTAGTAATTTTAATTGAACCATACAAAGATGTCTCTTTCTTTATATCAAAAATCTTTAAAACATCTTTTGGTAGTGCATTAGTACATATATCAACATCAGTAGTCTCATTGCCAAGCAAATAATCTCTAACAAAACCACCTACAATATAAGCTTCATATCCATTATCTTCTAACTTTTTTAATACTTTTTTTATATTGCTATCCATATTGATTGCACCCTTAACAATTATATCAAAAAAAGATCATTTTGTAACTAACATTTTTGTTTTTGTCTTATCATTCTAATAGATGTTCCAACAGACTTTCCAATATTAAAAACTACTGTCAAAATTCTTGCTAAAGAATTAAGTAATGTAGTACTAAAACCACCATATACTAATACCATTTCTTTATCACTCATTAGTTACACTTCCCAGGTCTTAGATAACCATCAATAATTCCCGCAAGTAATGAAGCAAATGCACCTAAAATAATTCCAATAGACCATTTTATTGCTCCACCTTCAATCTCTAAAAGTTCTTTATTATCTAACATACCAATCCTTTCTAACAGTTAAATTAATAACTTTATCAAACTTATATTTCTCCTCATTATGACTAACCATAATAATTGTTTTATCTTTATAATAGTTATTAATATTAGAAACTATTTTAGTTCTAAAATGATAGTCCACCTCACTAAGTGCTTCATCAAGTAACAACACATCAAACTTTTTATACAAAGCCCTTGCTAAGATAATTCTTTGTTTTTCACCTCCACTTAAATTATCCCTTATTACTGTATTTATACCATTAACCTTATTATTAATAATCTTATCAAGATAAAGTAATGAACTAATCCTCCTAAACCTTAAATCATTATAATCTTCATCCAATAAAATATTATAAAGTATTGTGCCTGGCAATAAACTATCGTTTTGACTAACATAACTAATATTATTTCTAACCTCATTAAAATTAATTTCTTTTAAATTATGATTATTTATAGTTATAAGACCACTATACTTATCAGTAATTTTAAATAAAATATTTAAAAGCGTGCTTTTTCCACTACCATTAACGCCCTTTAATAATATCTTACTTCCCATTGGAATAAATAAATTAAAATTATCAAAAATATTCTTAAGATCATAACTAAAAGATAAATTACTAATAGTTATATCTCCATTAACCCATTTAATTCCTTCATCTTTCTCTTTTTCAAGATAAAACAAACTATTAATTCTTTGATAAGTACTCTTAAAATATAAATAATTAGGAATAAAATCTAAAAAGAATTTCACTCCTGAACTAAAGTAATTATATATAAAAATAAAAACAACTAATAAGGAAAGTTTTACATTCAATAAATTTCCAAAAATAATTAATCCTGCAAAAGATATACTTTCGTAAAAACTATTTAATAAATCATTTCTAGCTCTTTTTTTATCAAACAAAAAATGACTAAAATATCCAGTATGTAACTTTTCATTAATATTTTTTAAAACAAACTTTGATTTATTTAATACTTTTATAGTCCAAAGATTATTAATTCCACTAACTAAATCATCCATAAGCTCATTATCATTTTCTATCATCTTCTCTATTTCATAATAAATCTTCTTACTTTTATAAATAGCAATCGGCAAATACAAAATACTAAAAAATAATAGTAACATAAATAATTTTAAATTAATCTTAATTAGAATAATACTACTAACTAATATATATAAAATATTAATAACACTTTCAACTATACCCACTGAAAAATAATCTTTAATTCCATTTAAATCCTGTAACCGATTAATTAAATCTCCTTTCTTCTTTAACTGTAAATATTTAAAAGGGAGAAAAAATAAATGCTCTAGATAACTAAAAGTTATTTTATTATTTATATTTTTATTTAAATGAGCAATTAAGATATTTTCTAAATAACAAAATAAAACTTTTAATAAAATCATAAAGATAAAAACATAAATATAGAGCTTATTCCTATTATTAATTACTATTTCAATCATAGACGTACTATATAAACTTAAAAATACAACTAGTAAAGAAACAACTAATAATAAAGATATAACTTTAATATTACTTAAAAAAGCATCTTTTAAACAGTTAATAAATAATGATTTAGGCTTATAATATATAACTGCACTTGTCGGAGTAAACTCCAAAGTATAACCAGTAAATACTTTATAAAAATCATCTAAATTCACTTTAACTAGTCCTTTGCTTGGATCCATTAATAAAAGACTTTTATCTGTAATCTTATATATAACAACAAAATGAAATAAACCCTTAATATTTACTTGTGCTATACATGGAACATTACCACTTATTTTTAATTGCTTTCTTCCAGTAACATCTAAACCATATCTATTTGCTGCTACTTTAATATTATAAAAATTAGTACCATTTTTATTTGTTAAGGTATCGACCTTGATTAACTCTAGTGGCATATATCCCCCATAATAAAGTAAAATAGACAGCAAACAGCAAGCTCCGCAATCAGCTTCATCTTCTTGTCTTACAACATAACTTTTCATCTTTCCTCCCTCTATTAGTTATTGTTGTAAAGAAAGTTACTATTTCCTTTAATTTTTTTTATTTTGTTGATAACTAAAAAAAATTAGTGATTTTAATAATTACCAATTTATTTTTTTCTTAAATTTACCTAGGTTCTTTTTTAAAAAACTACCAAACTTTTTATTAGTAAATATCAAGTTAGGATATGCATTAAAAAGCCTAGTTTTAAATTTATCAAATTTAACATTTTTAATATTTGCACACCCATTAATAAATTTATTATAACAATCAATCATAGTACTTAACTTAATTGCTTCACTAAAGCTTATTACAAAATCTAGTCCCATAATAAACATTAAACCTAAGCAAATATACTTTAATATTTTAAAATCTATCATATAATAGAACTTATTAAATATCGGATTTAATAGATAAACAATTGCTATCGCTCCTATTCCAAAAAGCAAAGCATTCTTTAAACAAACTCTTCCATTAATATTAAACTTTTGCTTACTATAATCCCACCATCTATTATGAAAAATAACTTCCATCACATAACTAGTAACATATTCCAAAATACTACAAATTAACATACTTCCTAAAAAAACTAAAATAACATTCTTACACTGCCCAAGAGCAAGCGTAATAAAAATAGCACCATTTCCATATATTGGTATATAAGGTCCATGTAAAAAACCCCTATTAACTAATTTTTTATTGCAAATATATACATAAGTAACTTCACATATATACCCTACAACTGAAAACACAAAAAAATATATAAAATAATAAACTAACTTCTCCATAATACCACCTAGAATAATTTTACCAAACAAAAAGAAAAATGAAAATAAAAAAAGGAAATAACTACTTTCTTTACAACAATAACTAATAGAGAGAAATCTCTAATGAGCAATTAACAAAGGAGGTTAATATGTTTTTTAGAATACTAAGAAGAATGTTATTTCATATATTTACTTTCATGATTTAGGTATATTAATAAATCAAAGTAATATAATTTACTAGTGGAGGAAACTATGATAAATAAACAAAAACTATGGTTCTTAACTTTATTTAGTATTATTTTGGTATTAACAGTCTATTATGTAGCACTTCCAAATGAAACTTTGTCAAACTTACTCAAATCTTCAGAAACAAACAGCGAAGAAAGTAAAGTCTCAATCAATAGCGAAGACTCTCTAGCATCCCTAAGAATTGAAAACGATGAAGAAACCTTATCAGAAATTAGTAAGCTAGAAGAAACTCTTCAAGACAAATCAGTAAGCGCTGAAGATAAAAGCAATGCCTACAATAAACTTCTACTAATTAATTTAAATAAAGGTAAAGAAGCAGCTCTAGAAGAATTAGTTTTAAAAGAACATAAAATCAAAAGCTTTATTAAAATTAAAAATGACCAAATAAATGTTACAGTTGCTGCAAAAGATAGTTCACCAGAAAAAGCCAACCAAATCATGAGAACTATACAAAAAGAATTTAGCGAAAAAAAATATATCACTGTCAAATACCAATAACTAGCGTAACCTTACTCTCTTATCTTACATAAAATACTATGGAAGATTTGAAAGTGAGGGAAATCATGGTCAAAAAAATATTAACCACTCGTGAAAAAGAAGTATTTGAATTACTTATTCAAAATAAAAGCACTAAAGAAATAAGTATCATTCTAAAAATCAGTGAAAAAACAGTACGCAATCATATTTCTAATGCAATGCAAAAACTTAACGTCAAAGGTCGTTCAGGCGCCATAGTAGAGTTACTAAAACTAGGAGAATTAAGTATTTAAGTCGTTTTATACGACTTTTTTTCATTTTAAAGAATATATTTTAATGAGGTGCTTAATGTTAACAAGAATAATCAAAAAGAAATCATTTTTAATAATCTCAAGCATTATTTTAATTCTAATAGTCTATCTTTTTCCAACCAAAAAAGAAGAAACATCTATTAATAACGCAAAAAACGAAAGTAACACTAGTATTATCTATTTACTAGATCAAAATAACTATATCGCTAGAGTATCTGTTATAACTGTAAATAAAACTAGTGAAAAACAAATATACGAACTAATCGAGTACCTTACTGAAGACTCATCTAAAAATAGTACACTAAAAGAAGGCTTTGCTCCTATTATTCCCAAAAACACAAAGTTGCTTTCAATAAAGACTGAAAACGACCTAGTAAAACTAAATTTCTCAAAACAATTCTTAACAATAGATGAAGAAAAAGAAGATAAACTAATTAGCTCTCTAGTCTACACCCTAACCAGCCTAGAAAATATTAATAAAATTTCTATTTACATAGAAGGAAACATTTTAAATAAAATGCCAAGCGGTAAACAAATTCCGACAATAATAGACCGTTCCTACGGTATCAATCAAAAATATAACGTTACAAACATCAAAGGTAGCACGAAAACCACCATCTATTACTTATCTAAGTTTAAAGACTATTATTACTATGTCCCATTTACCATGGTTAATAACGAAAACAAAGAAAAAATAGAAATAATTATTGAAGAATTAGCAAGCAAAAACGTCTATGAAACTAGTTTAATTAGTTATCTAAAAGACACAAAAGAAATTAGTTATGAAATAGAAAATAATTTTATATCTTTAAATATGAGTAAAAAACTATTTAATGATTTATATGAATCTAACTTAATAGAAAGTGTCATCTACACCATAAATCTTTCAGTAAAAGACAATTACACTCAAAAAGAGGTTATCTACAATATAGACAACCAACTATATAAAAACTATTATATTTAACTAGTTTATTAATCCCATATAAGTGTCTAAATACTATGCTTCTTAATATTTCTTTATTATCCACGTCATGGACTAAATACATCTTCTTTGCTCCCCTATAAGGTATAGATTCTTTTAATCTATATTTTTTATTAGTACTCACAATTTTTAAAAGTAACCTATTATCATATATCCCTCCAATTAATACACCCTTATAATAAAGTAAGTACTCTCCCATCATCTTTTTATAAGTTATATCACTAAGTGTATCTAACTGCTCTAAAATAAAATTTTTATATTCTTTAGTAGTTGCCATATTTTATTAATCATCCCCGGTCTATTAAAATAAAAGAGTAATAGCAAATTACCAATTACCCTTCTAATCATAATCTTTAATTATATTCTTACTACCAATATAAGTTGCTAAAAAATAGCATCCATAAATAAGCCCCATCAATATTACCGTCATTATAACTGATGGAATTAATTGCTTCTTTGAAACCAGCGTATCAAATATTGATAGAGCAAACTGTATGCCAAATATAGAATGAATTATTGCAAGAACCAAAGGAAGCATAAAGAATATCGCAATCTGTTTAAACAACGCACTATTTATCATCTTTTCATCACAACCAATTTTTCTTAAAATAATATATCTTTGCTTATTATCAGAACTTTCTGTTAACTGTTTTAAAGCAAGTACAGCACAGCTTACTATTAAAAAAATCACACCTAAATATATTGCAATAAATACTACAATTGTTGATAAACCTACACTAGACTCTGTAATTCCAATCTTAGTCTCACTACGAAGTGTATTAGTAAATGCTCCCAAATTCTGCATATAATCTGAGTTATCACTAAAAATTAAATTAATTTCTTTTTTTCTATTCTTATCTTTAGTATTATAATTTGCTGCCAAAAACCATAATTTTTGATCTCCTTCATTAAATAAAGTATTATCAGGAACCAAAATAATTCCTACATTAGTATGACTAGTTGAAATTTGTATAAAACCATCCTTACACTCTTTATACTTAGGTTTATAATCTTTACCATTTATATTTATTAATGCCCCACTGCTTAACCCCATATTTCTAATATTGGCAATACTTTCATAATTACTAATTATTAAATATTCATTATCTTCTAAAGTATATTCTTTAAGACCATATAACTTGGCAATTTTATTATAATCAGAGATCTTCATTATATGTTCAGAAGTCTCTAAATTCATTAATGGAAACTGCTTTCTAATTTCACTAGCAGTACTTCCCAGCGTTTTTTCCCAAGTTAGACTATCTAACGAATATATAGGCGCTTCAATGACATCTTTAAAAAGATTTATATCAAAACCACTCTCTTTTAGAGTATAAGTAATTGGCTTTTTAGAATCTTCTTTTTCAGTAATAGAATAATAATTTTCACCACCACTGTAATTCTCTAAATTTGCTGTTTTCATCAAATTGATATCAACCGGTGCCATTTTTTCTAAATCTTTTTGCAATGAATTTTTTAATGCCAGTGAAGAAGATAGAGCCGTAATTGTCATAAATAACATTAAACAAATTACACTCATACTAATAACTGTTGTATTTATTTTATTATGTAACTGTCTAAGGACAAACATATTTGTTCCTTTTAAATACGTATTTTTCTTAGCTTGTACTATCTTCAACGCTAAGCCAGAAATTGACCAAAAAATTAGTATTGTAGTAATTACCCCAATTAAAACCGCTATAGCTATAAACAAAGTAGTTTCATCTAGACCATTTAATTTAAAAATCTTCTTTGTTACAATATAGTACGCATATCCTAATCCACAGCAAGATAATAAAAATACTAAAGTGCAAACAACTAGATTCTTCATTTTAACTTTTTCGTTTTTCTTTGCATTATTAAGTAAATTAATTAACTTATATCTTGATACAGTAAATGAATTAAAAAATACTACTGCTAGATACATTATTGCAAAATAAATACATGTTTTAATGCATGCTCCTTTTGAAAATACAAACTCAAAGTTACTCATGTCTGCTTCAAAAAGTTTTGCAACCAAAATAGACATTAACTGTGAACCAAAAACACCAAGCACTAAACCTATAATAAGAGAAATTATACCTATAAAAATAGTCTCAAATAATAGTATTCTAGAAATATCTCTTTTTCCCATACCAAGAGTCATGTATATCCCAAATTCTTTTTTTCGCCTATTTATTAAAAATCTATTAGCATATACGATTAACAGTCCAAGTATAACTGCAATAAAGACTGATACCATCCCAAGCATATTAATCATTAGTTTTATCATTTCTTTAGTTGAACTTGAAACCTCAAGCATCGCCTCTTGACTATCTAGGGAATTAAACATATAAAATATTGCTACTCCCAGTATTAAAGTTATGAAGTAGATTGCATAATCTTTAAAACATTTCTTCATGTTTTTTAGAGATAATTTAAATAACATCATTTAGTTCACCTCCAAGAAGAGTTTGAACCTCAATAATCTTCTCAAAGAACTCTTTTCTAGTATTGGTACCCTTTAATAATTCATTAAAAATCTTTCCATCTTTAATAAATATAATTCTATCAGCATAACTAGCTGTAAACGCATCATGTGTAACCATTAAAATTGTTGCATCTAATTCTTGATTTAGTGTATTAAAAATTTCAAGCAGTTGTCTAGCAGACTTTGAATCCAATGCTCCAGTTGGCTCATCAGCAAGCACTAGCTTAGGATTAGTTATAATTGCTCTAGCTGATGCTACTCTTTGTTTTTGACCACCAGATAACTGATATGGATACTTACTTAATATATTATCTATATCTAACTTTTTAGCAGTTTCCATTACTCTTCTATCAATCTCTTTTGCATCTACTTTTTGAATTGTTAAAGCAAGTGCTATATTTTCATAAGCAGTTAAAGTATCAAGTAAATTAAAATCTTGAAATATAAACCCAAGTTCTTCCCTTCTAAACTTATTTAAATCATTTCCCTTAAGTTCAGTAATATCCTCACCATTAATAAAAATATGCCCTGTTGTAACCTTATCAATCGTCGAAATGCAGTTTAAAAGCGTAGTCTTCCCACTACCAGAAGCTCCCATTATTCCAACAAATTCACCTTTATGTACACTGAAACTTACATTATCAATAGCTTTTGTTAAATTAGACTTATTACCATAATACTTTAATGCATTTTTTACTTCCAATATATTTTCCATATAAAAACTCCTTTCAAACACGTCTTAATTATAGTAGTTTTTATAATTATCTGCCACTAATTTACCTTACAATAAGTCTACACTTTTGTAACAATTATTTTAGTCTCACAAAACTACTGTTTGGAAAGACCAAACTTACCACTGTTCCTACACTATCAGTAGATTTCACATTTATTGATACTCCAAGTTTCTCACATAAATTTCTGCATAAATATAGACCTATCCCAGTTGACTTTTTACCAGCTAATCTTCCATTAGTACCCGTAAATCCCTTATCAAATACTCTAGAAATCTCTTCCTTTTTTATACCAATCCCATTATCCTTTATATAAAGCACTGTATTATCTTTTTTAGGCTCACTATAAACTTCAATATTTAATAATGATTTTTTATTTCTATACTTAACACTATTTTGAATAATTTGACCAAGAATAAAAACTATCCATTTACTATCTGTACTAACTACATTATCTAAATCATGAATATTAATATCAACTTTTTCTTCAATAAGACTAGTCTTATTTTTTTTAATACTTTCATTAACAATATCCTTTAAATTACATTTTCTTATATAATAATCTTTTTCTACCGCACTACTTCTTGCATAAAACAAAGCCTGCTCAACATAATTTTCTATACTATCTAACTCTTCTTCTATACTTCTAGTAACTTTATTTTTGTTATTTTCAATAATCATTTTACTAGTAGTAAGTGGCAATTTAACCTCATGAATCCATAGTTCTATAAACTCTTTATAATCTTCTTGTAAATATTTATATTTATTAACCTGCTCATGCATAGATTTATCAACTTGTCCTAAAATATTTTTTAAAATTTTACCCTCTATAAAATTTGGCGTTTTCATAATCTCAGTAATCAAATACTTTTCATCAAGTTCGTCAATTGTTTTTTGTAATTCATCATAGTATCTTTTCTTTATCTGATACTCATAAATAAACCCAGCCATATACAAGCCAAAAATTATCACTGGAATATAAATCTTAATAAAACTATCAAATGAATATATCATTAAAAATATCTCAATTGTAACAACTGCAAACATTAACAAAACTATCTGTACAATCTTTTTTTTTAGAAACATCCAAAAACTCATCATTACTTTCTCCTTTTTAAAATATAACCTTGACCTCTTCTAGTTTCTATAAGCCCATTTAGCCCTATTTCATCTAATTTATTTCTAAGTCTAGTCATATTAACTGTAAGCGTACTATCACCTATAAAACTGTCACTGTCCCACAAACAAACCATAATTTCTTCTCTAGTAACAATCTTATCTATATTTTGAACCAAAATCTTTAATATTCTAAATTCATTTTTAGTAAGTTCTAACACATTTCCATCTTTCTCTATTGTGCTTTTATCTACATTAAACAAAAAATCGCCAGTATCAATTACTACTTTACCACTAATCATATTACTTCTTCTTAAAAGCGAATGAATCTTAGCAAGTAAAATATGAATATTAAATGGTTTCGTAACATAATGATCAGCACCGTTATTTATACTTAACAACTCGTCGATTTCATTATCTCTACTAGTAATTATAATAATTGGCATATTAGATTTTTTCCTTAACTCCTTGCATATATATTCACCATCAGCACCTGGCAAATTAATATCTAAAAGTAGCAATCTAGGATTTATCTTTAATATATCATTTAAAGTATCATCAAACGTTTTTAGACTTGTCGTTTCATACCCATTATTATTTAAAAATATCTCTAATTCATTTCTTAACTTCTCATCATCTTCAGCTATTAAAATTTTATCCATAACTCATCCCTCTACCTCTATTTTAACACAACATTAAAATATTAAATATTTCATTTTTGTAATATTTATTCATTGCATTTGCCATATCACTTTATTATAATCATACTAGTAATATTATTTTTGAAAGGATACACTATATGAAAAGACTCTTACAAATAAGTTTAGACATTTTCCTAACATCTATATGTCCTATTATAATATGGATAGCTTTAGGTTTAATAATTAATAAAGAAATATCTAACGTTTTAATAATAACTTACCCCTTACAATTTTTTTATATGATTTTTACTGAGATATTTTCTGTAGGTCCAAACATAACTGATAGTAAAAGTAGTATTAAAAACATTGTATATTCCAATATGCTTTTTGGAACTGTCCTTGTACTTTTGATTACTATTATACTAACTATTAATATTGATAAATATTTATTATTTTTTAATTTAGAAACAAGCGTCTATCATTATTATGCTATATACTCAGTATTTATAATGTTTTTCGGATTCTTAATGCAACTTATATCGCAAAAACTTTATTATGAAAATAAAAACAATTTATCAAACAAAATAAATACATGTTTTAATATAACAAATCTAAGTTGTATTGTAATACTGTCATTAATAATTAAAAACTGTTTATCAGTTATATTAACTATCCTAATAGACGCCATTCTAATCGCCTATTATTATTGTAAAAATGTAAAGCTTGTTAAACCAAATTTAATGTTTAAAAAAAATATCAAAAATGTGTCCTTTAATATTATTGGTAATTTTGGAATGTTACTTATTTATTTAACTGGCATTCAAAACAGTGTATCTTATGGAACAAAATATTTAACAGCTATAAATTTTGATAGTTTAACATCTGACACCCAATGGGATATGTTATCCAGCATTAGTACTGTATCCAAAATTGATATTTCTAAAGATAATTTTAATTACAAAAAATCTCTAAAAGATGCATACAAATTATTAGGTCTTCTTTTGGTATCTATTATAATGATGAATATCAGTTTATATTGGTTCTATAAGCCAGACTTAAAAATTTATATAATAATAGTTATAATCCAAATTATAGACATGGTTTTAAATGTACCGGCTATAATCAAATGGAATTATTTACAAATAAAAGATAACAATCAAAAACACAACATATCATATATAACTTGTAGAATTTTAAGATTATTATGTTCATTTTTACCAACAGGTTTTTGCACATATATCGGTCAATTAGTTTCAGGCACCTATAAATATATTTATTCACTTATTCAAACTAAAAAATTTGAAATATTCAAAAAGAGCAATTAATAAACTGCTCTTTTTAGAATTTAAGGGTTGTATAATTTTTAGTGTGTGTAATGTGTAAAACATTATATACACTTTTTTAT
>URUT01000003.1 GCA_900551105.1 uncultured Mycoplasmatota bacterium | reverse complement strand
GGAATACCAGCTGATAAGAGTTTAGCACTTGTAGGTGTTTCTCCCTTTTTTGTTATTACTCCTTTGATTAGATTTGGCTGAATTTGTGATGTAGATAGAGTTTCTACTCCTATTTGGACATTTAGAAGCTGGCTACATTTGTTTTTTATTTTGAAAGTATATGGTGTTCTTTTTAATCCTTCTGCATCGGATATTGGATAATCATTTGTTATTGATATTGCATCTGTTACATCAGAGTATTCTACTTCAAAGCAGTTTAAGGTAGTGATGTCGTTTTGAGTTGCTTGGGATGCGTTAAATTTAAATAGTGCGAAAGATATTCCGAATAAACAGATTACTACTATTAATAAAGTTACATATATTGATAATTTTTTTTGGTTGTGCTGCTCTTTCATTTTTTCCCTCTATTCTATTAATATTATAATTTATATTAACTATACTTGCAAGATGCTATAAGTATTTTTTATCGTCTTGAATTAGGCCTTGAGCAATTAGTTTGTATAGCATTTTTTCATAGTTATAAGGTTTTTCGTTAAATGTTTCTTCTTTAATATTATTTTTGTTAATGTAAATATTTGTGTATTTAGCATTTGATGGGGTTATTATCTCTTCTTCTAAAAGTCTTTTTATAACGTTTTTGTAAGATACTTTGTAGATATTACTAAAGATGATTATTTCGTTAAAGTGAATTTTAGTTCTTTTAGTGCCAAATTCGTTTACTAAAGATTTTGTTGGTATTAAAAGAGATAAAGCAAATTCTTCTGCTAGTGTATTTTTATTTTTGTTAGACATTATAAGTAAGTGGCCTAAGTATAGTGCGACCATCATTCTTTGATCATACCCGTTATCTTCTTCTGGTACTACTATAACTGGAATGTTTTCAATTATTTCGTAAAAGCCTTGAAAATAGTTTTCGCCAATTTTTTTAGGAACAGTTAATATAATAATATTTTGATTTTCAAGTAAATGAATTAGGTTTGGGATAGATGCATCAATTGGAATTTGAAAGAAGATTCTTAGTTTGGTTGCTAGAGATTTAGCTTCTAGTTCACTGTTAATAATGTGTACGCCAAATTTATTTTGAAGGGTTATTCCTGATAAATTTAATAAATTAAAATAATTGTCTATTTTAGTACTTATGTAATTTTTAATATTTTCTTCTTTTACTTTTGGAGTTTTTTCTTTTAGCATGATATTTGTGAATTTAACATTTGTGGTAGCATCTACGTTTAGAATTTCTTCTAAAGTTGTATTATATATTTTAGCAAATTCTTCTAATCTTGTTAAAGATGCCATGATTTTATTTTTTTCATACTTTAAAATAGCTGGTGCAGAGATGTTTAATAGTTTACCAGCCTTCTCCATAGATAGTCCTGATTTGATTCTATACATTTTCAGATTATCACCAACAGTTTTTTTCATGCAATCACCTCGTTAATATTTTCTTAAGATAATTCTAACTCTTTAACTAAAAAAAATCAATAAATTTTGGTAAATTTTGGCAATTGTATTTACTTAATTTGGAAATTACGATATTCTTAAAATGTAGAGAAAATATGACTTGTGGGGTTTATTTATGGAAATGATAATAGAAGACTTAAGAAATTATACCTTAGAAAGAGGTTATAATCTTTTTAATTATATAACTTTATGTAGATTTGTGGAAAAGTACTTTCCTAGTAATTATGACGAAATTATTTATAAGTTAGAAGAAGAAGGTTATATTACTAGTGAAAATGGTGTTTATAAGTTAATGCCTAATGATGCGATGAAAGGTATTGTAGAAAAATCTTATAGAGGTAATTATTATATTTCTTATGAAGGAATTAGATATAGTGTTAATACCGAAAAATTAAATGGTGCTCTTCCTTATGATAATGTTGTGTTTGTTATTAAAGATAATAAGGCTGAAGTTTTAAAGATTTTAAAAAGAAGAATGCCAAATGTTTTTTGTGAAATAAAACAAGATGAATTTGGTAAGTATATACTTGAACCTAAAAGAATAAAGGGTAATTTAAATATTAGAGTTTCTCAAGATACGCTTGCTAAAATAGGTGCTGGTAAGTATGTGCTTGCTAAAGTTTCTAATAAGATGAGGCTTGGAGCTTTTGATGGTGAGATTACTAAGCAGATTAATTTAGATGGTGAAATTGATGATCAACTAGCAATGATTGCTTTTGCTAATAATTTTGATGTGGAATTTTCCAAAGAAGCGATGCTGGAAGCTGAGAGTATTCCTGATGAACCAAGTCAAGAAGAGATTGCTAAACGGAAAGATAACGACTTTAGAAATGATCTAGTGTTTACGATTGATGGTCCAGGAACTAAGGATTTGGATGATGCTGTTAGTTTAAAGACTTTACCAAATGGTAATTATGAACTTGGTGTGCATATTGCGAATGTTTCCTATTATTTAAGAAACTGTCCGCATTTAAGAGAAGAAGCTAGGCTTAGATGCACTAGTTTGTATATGCTTAATACAGTTATTCCGATGCTACCTGAGAAATTGTCAAATGGAATATGTTCTTTAAATCCTGGAGTAGATAGACTTACTAAAAGTTTTATTATGGAAATTGATAAAGATGGTAATGTTGTAAGAATTAAAATTTGTGATGGAGTTATTAAGTCAGCTAAAAAGATGAATAAACTTGATGTTAATAAGATTCTTGAAGAAAATATTATTCCAGCTGGTTATGAAAAATTTGTGGATATTCTTTTTGAAATGGAAAATTTAAGTAAAATTCTTGGCGAAAAGATGAGAAAAGAAGGAGCACTAGACTTTTTTGGTAAAGATTTTATTTGTGATTTTGATGATGATGGTAATATTGTAAGTGTTGATAAAAGAAGTTGTGGAAAAGCTGAAAAATTAATAGAAAGATTTATGATTACGCCGAATGTTATGGTTGCTGGACTGGCATTTAGAAACGATTTTCCATTTTCTTATAGGGTTTTAGAAGGACCACAAGTGAGAAAACTTAAAGAAGCATATCATATTATAGAGTCTCTTGGATATAGAATTAATGAATCAGAAATTTTGTGCTCTCCTAAATTAATCAAATATGTTTTAGATAGGTTTAAAAATGAAGAGATATATCCTGTTTTATCTAAGTTACTTTTGGGAAGTATGAATAAAGCAAAGTATTCAGTTGTAAATATTGGACATTTTGCATTAGCTGTGGCTTATTATGGACAAGTTACTAGTCCGATTAGAAGAGTCACTGATTTAGAGAATCATTTTAATTTAGATGAATTTGGAAATTTTGAATTTAGACCTGGTGATGTGGATAAGTTTAGAGTAGATGAAAGAAAGAAGGAACTATCTAAGATATGTGAACTTGCTTCTATAAAAGAAAGAGAAGCTAAGCATGCTGAGTATGAAGCTGAGAGATTAAAAGTTTTAATGTATTTAAAAGGTTTAATTGGTACTAGTTTTGAAGCTACTATTGATATGATTAGTTCTAAGGAAGTTAGCATTACGACAGCTAATGGAATAAGTGGCACAATAAAATATAAAGATATTTTAGGAGATACTTTTGAGTTTAGAGATAATAATTACTACTTAGTTGGTAGAAGAACTAAAAGAAAGTATAAAATTGGTAATAGAGTTGTGGTTACGGTTAAAAGTGTTAATGACTTAGATGAAAGCGTTGGCTTTACTTTGGATAAAAATTTATCTAGAGCTAAGGCTGAAGAAAAACTAAAACCTGTTTGTGTATAAAAAAGCTCACATTATTTATTGTGAGTTTTCATTTTGGTGATAGTTAGTTATGTCTATGAGTTCATCATAAACTTTTGGAATGTCAGGTGGGTTTATTTCTAAGTCTTCTAGGATTTTATAGGCTGTTGCGATGTTAATTTTTAAAAAGACATTTGGTTCTGCTAGAATTTTTTTAATTAGTTCTTGTCTTTTAAGACTTTCTGGTTGGTTTTTGTATATTTTAATTAAATTTTCGTTCATTGTAATTAATTTTTCTATCATTTGATCCTCCTATAAGCCAATTATTTTTGGCTCTGGTTTTCGGTATTCTATTCTTTTAGTATCTATTAAAGTAGATAAATATCCTTTTGGTATTTCGGTAAACGCTTTTTGAGGAATGTATACGTAATATTTGCTTGCTTTTGGGTGTTTTACAAAGCCTTTTTCATTAATTGTGAATATGCCGATGGATGATGCTTTTTCTTCGCTTTCATTATTTCTTAATATAAGAAAATCGATGTTAGAACCTCTCTCACTGTAACTAAATAAAACTTTTAGCAAGTCTAAAATGTAACTCATGGCATCTACACCTTGCATTGTAGATTTAGTTACTTTTTTTATTAGAATATTTAGTCGTTGCTCTAAAGATATTCTTATTTTAGGATTTGCTATTTTTTCATATTTTTCTATGATATCTGCTAGTTCTAGTTCTTTGAAGGTTTTAAATGGTTCGTCGTATTTTAGATGGTAATAATCTTTGTAAGCTTTTATTAGTAAGAGATTTAGTTCTTTAGCTGTATCACTATTTAGGTTTTTACTTGCTAAGCCGGTTAATTCTTTTTTTATTTTAGCCCTATAAAGATCACCACCTAAAATATTTGTAACGGGGTCTGCTTCTATGATATACTTGCCAATATTTACTAAAACATTAGTGTGGCTTTGACCATATTCACCGTGATATGCTACTTTGCTTTTAATACCAAGTAACTGTAATAACTTTGAAAAAATTACAGCAAATTCGTAACATACTACTTCTTTATTTGCTAAATTTATTTTTGAAACATTTGATAAATTACGATGCTTTTCGGATAGTGGCCCGTGCTGGTCTACGGCAAAATATTCATCATCATAAGATAGCGTTTCGCATAATTTTAAGTATACTTGTACGACTTTTTCTATATCTGTTGCGTTTTTATCAACACTATTTAAAACCTGTCTAGCTAAACCCTCATCTAAAGTGACTTCCTCTATAATCGGGTTATTGTCAAAATCTTTCATTAAATGCTCAAAATCTAACAATTCATAAGCTCTAATAAAATGTAAATTTTCAATGATTTCTTGAGGTAAAATGTAATTGTTTTCTATTTGATATTTTATAAAAAATTCTGTCGTTAGTTTTAGAAATATATCTGCTGGAATGCCATAAATAAAATCATGTTTAGCAAAGATTTCTTGAATTTTTGTTTTAGGTAGTGATAATAACCCTAGCATATCTTTGATGCTTACTTTAGTCTCTTGATAATTAAGAGAATGGTTTGCGTAAGCTGATTGCAGACTTTCTAGTCCAATTAATGTCTTTAATGTAGCAAATCTACTTTTAGTAACTTCTGATAACTTGATAGAGCTTGTTTCAATAGCGTTTGATAGTCTTCGGAAAAAATAGGCTTTTTTGGTTTTTTCTATGGAGAATGAGTCGTTAGTTTCATCGCATTTATAACCAATTATAGTGTTTGGATTATAAAACTTTGAAAGTATATAATTATAGAATTCATCATTTTCTAGGCAGTCTTTTAAAAATGAAGTACATAAATTTGTACACTCTTTAAGATTTTCACTTTGATACTTGTCCCATAGTTCTCTATCTATTTTTAAATAGGCGTCTTCTATAGTTTTCATTGTTATCACCTATTTTTATTTTAGCAAAATTTTGTGTCAAAAAAAATAGACTTAAGTCTATTTCTTAGCAAATTATTAACATTAATGTAATAATTACTACAAGCATTATTAAAATGAATTTCCAAATATGTTTGAACCATTCTTTATAAGTAATTCCAAGATAAGATAAACCTAACATTAGAATTGCTGATGATGGAGTAAACATACTTGCTAGACCGTAAGTTGCTTGTAACATAACTCCGATTTGTTTAACGAAATCAGTGTATGAGTTAGTTAGATAGTTACCGATTAAACTTACAGTGTATTGGTATTCTACTGAGAATAGTGATGTAAATAGTCCTGAAATAGTTCCTAAGAACACATTGAATTTATCTGATAGTTTCATGAACCAGTCTACAATAGTTGGCATAACTGGGAACATTACAGTAAACTCTAGAACTAAATATGTCATTAGTAAAATAACTACTAGTTTTCCTGATTTTTTGAAGCCTTCTCCGAAAGCATCTAGTAAATCATTGAAACTAATATGGTAGATCCATTTAATAAGTAGTGTTGCCATAAGCATTAGAATTTGCATTCCAAAGATATCCCATTCACTACCAAATGCTTTAACGTTTCCTAAAATATAACGGAAAATAGTTGCATCAAATATTTTGCATTCTAAGATTTTTGTTGTTACGTCATCAAATAAAGTTACACCCCAAGTAGTCCATGGCATGTATGCTAAAATGCCTACAATAGCAAGTAAACTTAGAATTACAGCAACTGGCCAAACTGTCTTTTTATCAGTTGTTTTTTCAGCAGTGTATGTTTCTTCAATTGCATTAATATCAGCGCTTTTTTGTTTTTTAATCTTAATAATGTGTAATACAGTAAATAAGTTAAATACTAGGAATGTTACACCAAAGATTACTAGTTTAACCCATAAGAAGTCAGTGTAAGTAGTGTTTAGAGTTGATACTGTTGTACCTGTTATTTTAGCATCGTAAACAGAACCCATTATACCTACTAAAATTGCTCCGAATGTTGTTAAGAAACCTGTTAGTTTGTCTAGTCCCATTTTTCTTAGAATAGTAATAATAAATGGCACTACACTTAACATTACAAAGTATTCGTTACTTACTGCTACAAGACCTGAAATTAGGAATGATACAATAAGAACAAATACGATTTCTTTACCTTTAAAAGCTTTTGCTAATTTATCAGTTAATTTTTGATAACCACTACATTTAGCAAGTACTTGATAAAATGCTCCAAGTACAAATAAGAATGTTACTAGTACTGTGAAGTAGTACATACCAAGTAAACCGTAGTTAAAGAAATCAAAGATACCAACACGAGTAATTTCCCCGATTTGGATTGATCCACCATAGAAATATCCTTGAGGAATTATCCAGGTAAGAATTACACTTATTAATACCATAATTCCAGCAGCTTTTACTAAATCATGCTTTTCCCAAAACTTTTTCATTTTTTAACCTCCTCTACTACCATTATAACACGATGATTAGGGTTTTCCATAGTTTTTGACAAAATTTTTCAGAAAAAAACAGGTTATTTCCTGTCTTTCATTGTTGGGAATAAAATTACATCTCTGATTGATTCACTTTCAGTGAAGAACATTACAGTACGATCTATTCCATAACCGATTCCACCTGCTGGTGGCATACCATACTCTAATGATTCTACAAAGTCCATATCAATGTCGTTTGCTTCTTCGTTTCCTAGTTCTTGTTCTTTTAATTGGTTTTCAAATCTTTCTAACTGATCAATTGGGTCATTAAGTTCTGTATATGCGTTAGCCATTTCCTTACCACCAATAAATAATTCAAATCTTTGAACGAATCTTGGGTCGTTAGGATCTTTCTTTGTTAATGGACTAATTTCAATTGGGTGTCCGCATAAGAATGTTGGTTGAATTAAAGTTTCTTCTACATACTTTTCAAAGAATTTATTAACAATATGGCCAAAGACTTTTTCATGTTCTTCTAGTTCTATATGATGTTCTTCAGCTAATTTTAGCATTTCTTCTAAAGTGTATTCTTTACTAAAGTCTATGCCTGTTTGTTCTTTGATTGCTTCAACCATTGTTATTCTTTTGAAGTTGCCACTTAAACTGATAGTGTTTCCACGCCAGTTAAATTCCTCTTTATTAAATACTTCATGAGCAATTGTTTTGTATAGTGATTCAGTCATTTCCATCATACCTTCTAAGTCTGAGTATGCTAGATATGCTTCCATTGAAGTAAATTCTGGGTTATGTGTTGTATCCATTCCTTCATTTCTAAATAGACGACCAATTTCATATACAGCTTCCATTCCACCTACTAGTAATCTTTTTAGTGGTAGCTCTAAAGCGATACGAAGATACATATCTAAGTCCTGGGTGTTATGATGAGTGATAAATGGTCTTGCGCTTGCTCCGGTTAATAAAGTTGTAAGAACTGGAGTTTCTACTTCTAAGAAGCCTCTTCCGTCCATGAATCTTCTAATACAACTAATAATTTTTGAACGAGCAAATGCAGTGTTTCTTGACTCTTCATTCATGATTAAGTCAACATAACGACGGCGATATCTTTCTTCTACGTCAGTAAGGCCATGGAACTTTTCAGGTAGTGGTCTTAAGGCTTTTACTAAGTGAGTATACTCTTGGCATTTTAAAGTTACTTCGCCAGTCATAGTTTTCATTACTTTACCAGTTACACCAACGATATCACCGATGTCTGCTGATTTAAATAATGTGTATGCTTCTTCACCAATGTCATTTATAGAAATATAGATTTGGATTTTATCAGTTTTATCTTGGATTGTAAAGAATGAGGCTTTTCCCATTTTACGAATAAACATAATACGGCCAGCTACTTTAAATACATCATTAATATTTTCAAATTCTTCATGAGGGGTATCTTTGTATTTTTCTTTGATGTCCTTTGCAAAAGCAGTACGGTCAAAACGATGACCATAAGGGTCTAAACCAAGGGCTCTAATCTTTTCTGCTTTTTCTCTACGTACTATTTCTTGATCTGTTAATTCTCTCATTTTTATTCCTTCTTTCTTTTATAAAAAAAAGTTAATGATTAAAGGGACGATTAGCCGTGGTACCACCCTTCTTCAATCATTAACTGATTCTCTACTTTGATAACGGTAATTAACCGGATATATAATCTCTCCAAGGTTTTTATTCTTATTAGGCTTACTATTAACATCTCACCATTTGTTAATTCTCTTTGAGTAGTTTCTAATAATACTCGTCCTTTTCATTGATTTATGCCTAGATGATACTATAATTTTGGATGTTTGTCAAACACTTTTTTATTTTTCACTGTTTATTAATTCATAGTGCATGACTATTTCTTTGTCATAATCTATAATTTTACCACTTGGAAGTAAGAGCATACGGTTAATGTTTAAGTTATCTACGAATTCCAGGTTATGAGATACTACTAGCATAGTGCCTTCATATTCTTTAAAGGTATCTGCTATTATGATGCTAGTCATTGGATCTAAGTGGTTAGTAGGTTCATCTAATAGAAAAGTATTAGCTTTAGTTAAGGCTATTTTTGCTAGTGATATTCTCGCTCTTTCACCTGGTGAAAGGTTTTCCACTTTTTTAAAGATATCCTCACCGGTAAATAGAAAACTGCCTAAAAAGCGTCTTAATTCATATTCGGTTAAGCCACTATCGTTAAAGTTATCTTTAATGGTTTTATCTTTCTTTAGAATTTCATGTTCTTGAGCATAATAACCGATTTTAGTTTTTGGAGAAATGATAATTTCGCCTTCTAGAGGTTTTAGAATATTCATAATTAGTTTTAAAAGTGTAGTTTTACCAATTCCGTTTTCTCCTACTATCAAAAGTTTTTCTCCTCTTGTTAGGTCAAATGAAAGATTTTCATATAGAAGTTCTTCCTCATTATAACCAAATGTTAAGTTTTTGCAAGAAATAGGAACAAGGTAGCTTTTATATTCTATTTCCATTTTAAATCTTGCATACTTATTTTGTTTTTCTAGTACTATTTTTTCTTTTTCTAGTTTTTCTAATTTTTTAATTCTATCTTTAGCAATATTGGCTTTTTTTTCGTTGCCACCAATGTATCTTCTAATAATATCTTTAAGTTTTTCTTCTTCTTTTACTTGTTTATCATGAAGTCTTTGTCTAGCTAAATCTATATTTTGTTTAATTTTTAGATATTTTGAATAATTGCCAGGATATATTTGCACTTTATGAGAAATTTTATTAATAACTAAAGTTTTGGTTGTTATTTCATCTAAAAAAGCAGTATCGTGCGAAATAATTAATATTAAGCCTTTATAATTTTTTAGATAATTTGTGATGTATTCTTTCGTATCTAAATCTAAGTGATTAGTTGGTTCATCTAAGAGAAGTATTTCAGGTTTTGAATAAAGTAATCGTGCAAAAGCTACTTTTGATTTTTGGCCACCAGATAGATTTTTAAGTTTTAAATCAAGTAAGTTTTCGTCTATATTCATGCCAGTTATGATTTTTAAGAGAATGTTTTCAGCTTTATAGACATCATAATAATTTAATTCATCTTCTATTTTGGTTATTTGTTTCATTAATTTATTTAATTGTTTTTGATTTTCTTCAGTGGAAATTTTTGTGTAAAGATTTGTTAGTTCGTCTTGTAACTCTTTAATTGGTCTACCTGTTAGTAAATAATCAAATACTGAAATATCACTGTTTAAATATTCATCAGTAATAATTTGTGGAAGATAGCCTATTTTGTCTCGCACGCTTATGGTACCACTTGCTGGTTCAATTTCTTTCATAATTAGTCTAAAGAGTGTGGTTTTTCCAGCACCATTTACACCAACAATTCCTACTTTATCGGTACTTTCAAATGAGATATTTAAGTCTTCAAATATTGTTTGGGTTCCAAATGATAAGTTTAAGTTTTCTATTTTCATGGTGCAATTTCCCTTCTTTTTACGATTATAATAAATCTTTTTGATATTTTCAAATTATTGTGCATATTTTTAATTAGAGGTGAATTTTTAATGAATGGAACATTTTATAAAAGTCCAAATTATCAAGAACCACTTAATTTAAGTACGGCACCAATTGGTAATGTTGATATGGAACAAAGTTATATTGAAAATATTTTAAGGCAAAATAAAGGAAAGAAATGTAAGGCCTACTTTACTTTTACTGACTCAAATATGTGGAAAGATAAGGTTTTTGAAGGAGTTATTGAAGAAGCTGGTAAAGATCATTTAATTATGAGCAATCCAGCAAACGGCAAGTGGCAGTTAATTTTGCTTATCTATTTAAATTATGTAGAGTTTGATGAGCCTATTAACTATAATAAAAATTATGTTGAAAACTAAACATAATTTTTTAAATTGGAAATCTCTTTTTTTAAGGTTGTAGGGTCTCCGTGCCCGGGATAGATTGTTATACTTGGATCGTATTTTAATATTTTTAAAATACTTTTTTGCATATCACTAAAGTTTCCACCTTCTAAGTCAAATCTACCAATACCGTTTTCAAATATAAAGTCTCCACAAAATAGATTATTATCCATTAAAATACTTATTAAATCTTCTTTGTGTCCTGGTGTGTATATTATTTCAAAGTTAAAGTCAGATATTTTATTTTCGCCTTCTTTTAAATTGTGGATATCGTAAATTTGTGTATGAAAGTGGTTTTTTACGGCATCTAGTGCACCGACATGGTCAAAATGATGATGCGTAACAATAATTCCTACTACTGGTTTTTCTACGGCTTTAATAATTTTTTCAGCTTCGTCTCCGGGATCAATTATTAAAGTATTGTTTTGATATTCAATTATATAACAGTTTGTTTGTAGGTAGCCTACTTTTACAGTTTTAATATTCATTTTTTATCACCAATCATATTATAACACGCTAGAAAATTTTAATAAAATTTATTTTTGCTAATAACGTTTTTTATGATATAATTATTTTGCTAGAAAGAGTTGAAGAGTAGTGGAAACAGTTTTATTAACAATTTTAATTTTAATTGTAATATCCGTGGTTGGCTATATTTTACTTTATAATAATTTACAGGCTTACAATATTAAGATTAACGAGGCTGAAAGTATTATAGATGATTTATTAAGAAAAAAGTATGATACTTTAGATAATATGAAAGTAATTATTTTAAAAGAAACGGATTTGTTACCTAATACATTTGAAATTTTTGAAAAGATTAAAAATGTTAATATTTCAAGTTTTGAATTAGATAGAAAGCTTACGGAAATTGGTAACTTGATTGAACAAATTAAAAATGATTATAAAGCGCTGGAGGATAATGAAGATTTTTCAAATTATTTTGAAGATGTTTATGAAATTAATGAAAGATTAGAAGCTACTAAGAGTTTTTATAATAAGTATACTACTTTGTTAAATGCTGCTATTAAAAAAATTCCATCAAATATAATTGCAAGCTTTCATCACATGAAAGTTAAAGCTTATTTTGATGGAAAAGATATGTTTGATGAAGAAATAAAAGACTTTAAATTATAAAAAGAACCCACGAGGTTCTTTTATAATTGCCAGTCTATTTCTTTTTGACCATTTTCTTTTAAAAATTGGTTTGTTCTTGAAAAAGGATGACTTCCAAAAAATCCATATCTAGCACTAAATGGTGATGGATGTGGAGATTCTATTACTAAGTGTTTAGGATTAGTAATATAAATCTTTTTACTTCTTGCAAAGTTACCCCAAAGAATAAATACAACGGGTTCTTCTTTTTTGTTTATTAATTTAATAATATAATCTGTTAAGTTACTCCAACCTATTTTTTGATGAGAATTTGGTGTATCTTTTACTACTGTAAGTGATGAATTTAATAGTAATACACCTTCTTTAGCCCATTTACTTAAATCACCACAGTTTGGTTCAGTGATGTTTAAATCATCGTAAATTTCTTTATAAATATTTTTTAGTGATGGTGGTAAAGCTATTCCTTTTTGTACAGAGAAAGATAGCCCATGAGCCTCGTTTTCACCATGATATGGATCTTGACCTACGATTACTACTTTAACGTTTTCGTAAGGTGTTAATTTTAGAGCATTAAATATATATTCTTTTGGTGGATAAATCTCTTTAGTTGCATATTCGTGCATTATTATATTCCAAAATTTTTTAAAGCCTTCACTTTTCCATATTATACTTAATTTTTCATCCCAATCATTACCAATCATAGCTACCTCATTATGTTATTTTCAATAGCCCATGGAATAAAATGATCTTTAATAGCGGTTGCTAAAATAGAGTCATCATCGCCTAATTTAAACCATCTATATTCTATAATTTCATCGTTTGGTTTTAATTCTACGTTTATGTCTTTGTGCGATAACATCATGTGCATTTCAATTGTAAGTGATGGATCGGATAAAGCTGGTTCTCGAAAACATAAGATTTCTTCTAGCTCTGTTTCTAAGATATCAAATCCTTCTCCGATTTCTTCTTGACATTCTCTTCTTGCTGCTTCTTTAAAGGTTTCACCTTTTTCTACTCCGCCCCCAACTAATGTAAATTTTCCTTTTTTAGAACTTCTTTGTGACATGCTGATAAGTAGTTTACCATCATTTATAAAAGCTGTTCCAACTACATATATTAATTCTTCCATTATTACTCCTTATTTATGATATGTTTCATTATTAATAATTTTAAAAGCTCTGTATATTTGTTCAAGTAAGATAGCTCTAAATAATCCATGTGGAAATGTAAGCTTACTAAAAGATAATTTGTAATTTACTAATTCTAAAACTTTTGTGGATAACCCATCAGAGCCACCAATGATGAAGTCAATATTGCCATAATTCATGAGATTTTTGTCTATAAATGTGGAAAACTCTATGGATGATAGAGTATTACCATGAATGTCTAGTGCAACCTTATATGATTTTGTGGAAAACTTTTTTATTATTCTTTCTTCCTCTTCTAAAGTTGTACTGTCAGCAACTTCAACTATTTCAAGTTTATGATACTTGTTAATTCTTTTAAAATAATCTTCTATCATATTAACTAGATAATTTTCTTTTATTTTGCCTACTACAATTAGTTTTATCATACTTCAATTAACTCCGTTTTTTCTTTTGGCTTAGCTGCAATGATGTTTGAAAACTCAATATTATTTTCTTTTAAGGTGTTTCTTAACTGATTAAGTGCCAGTTCGGGAGTATTGTTTTCTTCACTTAAGTGGGCTAAAATTATCATTTTAGTATTATTACCAATTATTTTACTTAGATAGTATGATGAAGCTTCGTTAGATAAGTGTCCTGTATCACTAAGCATTCTTTTTTTGAGCCAGCCCGGATAATGTCCGTGCATAAGCATTTCTACATCATGATTACTTTCCATTATATATAAACTTTTATTACTAATTTTAGAGAAGTTTTTTTGATTTATATATCCAGTGTCGGTAATATTTACGATAGATGAATTGCCTTCTGTTATGATGTATCCTCTACTATCACTGGCATCATGACTAGTTTTAATATTTTGAATTTGAATATCTCCTAGATCAATGTCATCAAATAAGATTTGAATATTGTCGTATTTTTCTAGGTATGGTAAGTCTTGAAACATTAAACTAGTCATAATTAGTGTTGGATTATATTTTTTAGTTATAGTATTTAGTGCACTTACGTGATCACTGTGAGTGTGGGTAATTAAAATATAATCTATATTTTTTAAGCTAGTCTCGTTTTCTTTTAGTTTTTCTTCTAAATATTTTGCGTTCATTCCCGCATCTATTAGTAGTTCGTGGTGCGTGGTTTTGATGTAAACTGAGTTTCCTTTAGAGGAACTTGCTAAGACACTTACTAACATCTGAATACTGATCCACAAGGGTTAATGATTTGACCATTGTAGATGTCTCCTTTTCTAATTTCAAAGTGAAGGTGAGTACCAGTTGATGAACCACTTGATCCCATGTAGCCGATAGTTTGACCACGGCTTACGGTTGAACCTACTGACACTTTTACGTCTTTGGTTAAATGGGCATACTTAATAATGTATTCGCCATTATTATATGAAACAAATACGTAGTTTCCATAAGAGCCACCACACATGTCTTTTACACCACTACCGAAATTAGGACATGAAGAGTTTACAGCAACTACTACTCCTTCAGTAGATGATTTGATTTGTGAACCAAATCCTGGACCTGAGATATCTATTCCTTTGTGGAAAGATCCCCAACGATATTTAACGTGACTAGTAATTACGTATGGACTCATTGTTGGCCAGTACCATGAATCATTTCCAGGAATATAAATAGTACTTGCATTTGATTTAGTTCCTTTAGCAATAATTTCGGTTACTGTTGGAGTTATTTCTTTTCTCTTAGTTATTTCTAAGCTTTCAATAGCTCCATTTTTGTAGACTATTTCTTCAGTAACACGGTTTAAGCCATTTGAGCCTTTTTGAATTACTTTAGTTTGACCTCTATATAATGAGTTATCATCTTGGTATTCAGTTTCATAGTTATTTGGGATATCTTCAACAACTATATTTTTGTTAACAATTGTTACAACTGGTGAAATTAAGCCAATAGATACGACTTGACCTGGAGTTAAAAGAGCATTTTCATTAGGAATACTTGGGTTTGCGATTAAAAATTCTTCAATACTTAAGCGGTTGTCATTTAAGATCTCGTCAATTGAGTCTTTTTCTTTTACTGTGTATTCTTTTTGTTTTTCAATTGTACCAAAAAGTAAGTATTTACTAATGTCATTTTCATTGGTGAAGATATATTCACTTGTACTTATTAAGTTTTTCTTAATTGTTATTTCTTCATCCCAGTAAATGGATGTAATTTTCATACCGGTTTCTGTAATTTCACTTTGAGTCTTGTTTTTGTATTCGGCTAATTTTTTTGTACCAATAAATGATGCGATTGTATTATAAAATGCGTTTGTAAAATCATCTTTGTTTAGAACTTGAATTACTAGGGGGTCTTTACCTTCTTCTAAGTATTTTATTGTGATAGTATATCCTTCAATAGTAAATGGTTCATTATGCTCAATGGTACGATATATTTCATCAGCAGTTTTGACATTTTGTTCATAAGTTGTTTTTTCTACGGTTTTTAGTGTTGATGGTGGATAAACCTTTTCAACGTTGTATTTGGTTTTGATTTCTTTTTGTTTGTTATCTACTAGTGCTAAAAAATTGTCTTTAGAGTCTAATAAACCAACTGATTTACCATTTAAAAAGACTTCATAAACATCTTTAGGTTTATCATTTTGTAGTTTATTAGAGCATACAAAAATTAAGAATGCTGAAAATATTAATGTACATAAAATTGATATTGTTATATCTTTTGCTTTCATTTAACCTTCCTTTATTTTTCTTCTGGCTTTTTTAGATAGTTTCTAAAATTGGACATATCTCTTTCAAATAGTAGTTCAATAGTTCCTGTACTACCATTACGATGTTTGCCAATTATTAGTTCAGTAATTGATACGTTGCTTTGTTCTGATGCGGCTTTGTTATAGTAGTCATCGCGGTATAGGAATGCGACAATATCGGCATCTTGCTCTATTGATCCAGATTCTCTTAAGTCACTCATAATTGGCCTTTTGTTTTCACGAAGTTCTACACTACGAGATAACTGAGCTAGAGCAATTACTGGAATTTTTAATTCCATAGCCATTGTTTTTAGGGAACGAGATATTTCAGATACTTCTTGTTGTCTATTGCCTTCGTATCTTGCTCCACCTTGAATTAGCTGTAAGTAGTCAATAACGACCATTGCAAGGCCTGGTTCTTTAGTGGCTAGTCTACGACATTTTGCTCTGATTTCAGAAACTGTCATACCTGATGAGTCTTCTATGTATAGATGAGTGTCCCCTAGTTCACTCATGGCTTCGTTTACTTTTTTCCAGTCATTGTGTTCAAGTCTTCCAGTTCTTAGTCTATTTAGTTCAATGCCACCGGCTGAGGCAATCATACGCATTGCTAATTGTTCAGCGTTCATTTCCATGTTGAATATAGCGACACTTTTTTTAGTGTTTATTGCAGCATTTACTGCTAGATTTAAGCCGAATGCAGTTTTTCCCATGGCAGGACGAGCTGCTAGAATTATTAGTTCGTTTGCGTGGAATCCACTAGTCATTTTATCTAGTTCATAAAAGCCTGATGGGACACCAGTTATGTCTGTTGTATTTTTAGCTAAGCGCTCTAACTCTTCTTGAGTCATTCTGATTACTTCGCCTATACTTTTAAATTCGCCAGCTTTACGAGCTTTAGTAACACTAAAGATACGTTTTTCAGCATCATCTATAATGTCATTAGTATCACTGTCTTCATTATATGCATTAGTTGTAATGTTGGTAGTTACGTCAATTAAATTTCTTCTTAATGCTTTATCTCTTACTATATCTATGTAGTAATCAACATTTGCGGCAGTTATAACTGAGTCTATTACTTCGCTTAAATACTCTATACCACCAATAGCATTAATTGAGCCTTTTTTTTCTATTTCGTTTTTGACAGTTGCTGAATCTAGTGGTATTTTATTTTGATGTAAAGAAGATATTGCTTCAAAAATTCTTTTGTTTGCATCACTAAAGAACATATCTTCGTTTAACTCTTCGCAGACTTTCTCTAGAGCATATTTTGTTAAAAATGCGCAACCTAAAACATTCATTTCGGCTTCTAAATTTTGAGGGAGTTTTCTCTCAGCCATAATTATACCTCTTTTACTTCAATTTTAAGGGTTACTATGACTTTTTTATGTAACTCTACTTCTACGTTATGAACACCTAATGAGTCAATAGTAATATCTGATTTTATTTTCTTTTTATCAATATTAAAACCTTTTTTGTTTAATTCGTCAGCTATTTGTTTTGTTGAAATGGTGCCAAATATTTTACCTTCTTTACCAGTTTTAACTTTGAAAACTATTTTTTGTTTTTCTAATTGTTCTTTGATTTTTTCGCATTCAGCGATTAAGGCTTCTTCGTTTTTATTACGAACATCTATTTCTTTTTCTAATCTTGTTTTGCTGCCTTCGGTGTATTTTACGCCTAAGCCATTTTTTATTATATAATTTTGAGCATAGCCATCACTTACATTTACTATGTCATCTTTTTTTCCTAGTTTTTTTACATCTTGTGTCAATATAACTTTCATTATTACACCCACCTAACTACTGAGTATTATATCAAATATCACAAAAAAAAGATACCTTTATATTTGGTACCTAGTTTTTTAGAGTTAAGCCCTCTTTTGTTAATTCATAAGTTTCATCACATACTTCATTAATATATTTTCTATCGTGACTAACACTTATAATTGTCCCTTTAAATTCTCTTAGTAATTTTCTTATAACTGGATTAGATAAAGGACTAAGATTTCTTGTCGGTTCATCTAGTATTAACACATTTGATTTATCTAAAATAAGTTTTATTAGTAATAATTTAGCTTTTTGGCCGCCTGATAAATATTCTATTTTATTATTTACTTCTTCACTTGTAAATTTTAGACTAGCTAAATATGTTCTTACGATTGTCTCAAATTCTTTAGATTTATCATTTTCAGTTAAAAAGTTTACTGCTGTTTTATTTAGGTTTAAAAGTTCTTCATAATTTTGTGGCATGTAGCCAGTTTTAATATCCGTTCTATCTTTTAATGTTTCATAAATCTTTTTTATTAGCGTTGTTTTTCCAACACCATTTTTACCAATTATCGCGATGTGTTTATTTCCTGCAATCTGTAAATTTATATTACTTGCAAGTAGTTTATTATTATTTTTTAGTTCTAGATTAGATACATTTAATATCATTTTGTAAGCTGGAATATCGTTAATATCCGTATTTTTTATAAGTATTGCATCTTCAACATCAGGTATTTCTAAAAAGTTTTCTTTTTCTTTTTCATATCGTTTTTCTTGAGACTTTAATGATTTCATTTTTTTCTTTAAAAGGGCAGCACCATGAGGATCGGCTCTTGTTATGGTCTTTTGCTGGTAATCAACTTTTTGGTATACTGTTTTCCATTCTTGCATTTGTTTGTTATAATCGCTTTGTTGTTTTTTGGCAACCATTCCTTGATGAGCTAGAGCATTTGTTCTCTTTTCTATATATTCTTTATAACCGACTCTTAAAATAGTATGTCTGCATTCGGTTTTTTTCTTAATTTGTTCTAAATGAATTATACCTGTTGCAGTGTTTTCTAAGAGTGTTTCATCGTGAGATACATATAATATCGGTGTGCTTGTTTCGTTAATAAAATTTTCTAACCACTCTAGTGTATCAATATCTATGTCATTTGTAGGCTCATCTAACAATAATACATCTGGTTTTTTACATAATATTTTTATAAGTGCAATTTTAACTTTTTCGCCACCTGATAATGTACTAATTAATCTATCTTCTTCTAAGAGATTATTATCTAAATTAAATTTAGCGATATAATTGTAAATATCTGTTAAGAAATTGTAGTTTTCAAAGTTTATTTCTTCGTCAGGGTCATCTTTTAGAAAATAGTCCATTATAATTGTATTTTTCCACTTATCCTGAAGAGATTGCTCTAAATATCCAATATTTAAATTATGCGTTAATATTTGTCCTTGAATTGTTGCATATTTTTCAACTTCTTCTTTGTTTACAACTAATTTTAATAAAGTACTTTTACCATTACCTTCTTCTCCGATAATCGCAATTTTTTCTTTAGGGCGAAGTGTAAAGGAAAAGTTTTTGATTATTGGTCTATTATCTTTATTTAAAGTTATACTTATGTTGTTAAATTCTAACATTTTTCCTCCTAAATATAAAAAAAATAGAAGATTGATGCTTCTATTTTACAAAAGGTATTAAAGCCATGAAACGAGCTCTTTTAATTTGCATTGCAATATATCTTTGGTGTTTTGCACAAGCTCCAGTCATTCTTCTTGGCATAATTTTGCCTTTTTCGTTGATGTATTTACTAACAATAGCTACATCTTTATAATCAACGCTTTTTCCAGCGCACATTTGACAAATTTTCTTTTTTTTACGATAAAATTCAGCCATTTTTAACATTCCTTTCTAAAATGGTAAATCGTCATCATTTAAAATTACTTCTGAACCAAAATCTTTAAATGGATCTTCAGTTACATCGGTTGTTTCAATTGGATTTACACTATTATTGTTTGGAACTTCGCTAAAGTTACTAGTTCCAGTTGCATTTTTACTTCCTAAAAATGATACATTATCTGCTACCACTTCGGTAACATATCTTTTTTGACCGTCTTGGCCATCGTATGATCTAGTTTGAATTCTACCACTGACACCTACTAAAGAGCCTTTAGTGCAATATTTGCATACGTTTTCAGCTTGTTTACGCCAAACTACAACGTTAATAAAGTCTGCTTCTCTTTCACCATTGGCACTTGTAAATGGACGGTTTACAGCAACATTAATAGTTGTAGTTGTTTGTCCACTGGCAATAGTTCTAAGTTCAGGGTCTCTTGTTATTCTTCCAACTAAAGTAACATTATTCATATTATTTTTTACTCCTCGTCTAACTTAATGATCATGTGTCTAATTATATTTTCATTAATTCTTGACTTACGATTTAATTCGTTAATGATATCGTTGTTTGCTTCAAAATTGAAAACATAATAAAATCCACTAACTTCTTTATTAATAGGATAAGCAAGTTCTCTTTGTCCCATTTCTTTAGTATTAGTGATTTTACCATTTCTACTAGTAATAATATCTGATAATTCTTTAACAGTATTTTTTACAGCAGCTTCTTCTAAAGTTGTTTTTACGATAAACATCATTTCATAGTTTCTCATCTTTTTACCTCCTTATGGTCTATTTGGCTTATTTAAAATAAGCAAGGAGCTTTCGCTCACGCAGTATTATAGCATACTAAATAATTATATGCAAACTATTTTTCAGTAATACAGTAGGTTATTTTAAATGTTAGTTAAATTTAAAAATACACAATTAGAGTGAAATTAATTGTGTACTTAATTACAATATATCTTGAATAATTTGTTTGTCGTTTAAAAAGGTTGTGATAATAGCAAATTTAATTAGTTATTAAGTTTTTTTTATTTGAAACACTTTTTTCTTTATAATAATCATAATTTCCATAGTATATAGTGATTTTACCATTTTTAAACTCAAAAATTTTATTTGAAAATTTATTTATAAAATACCTGTCATGGGATACAAAAATAAATGTCCCTTCATAGTTTTCAATGCTATCTTCTAATACCTTTTTTGTATCCATGTCTATGTGGTTAGTTGGTTCGTCAAAAATTATACAGTTTACTGCATTTTGTAGTAATATTGCTAAAACTAATCTTATTTTTTCGCCCTCTGATAAATTGCCAATTTTTTTATTAACATTATCCCTATCAAAATGATATTTACTAAGAATTTGCATAGAAGTTTCAAAATCTTTTCTTGCTTCTAACTGAAAATATTCTATAACTTTTAAATTAGGATTATCAAATTCAATAAATTGGGGTAAGTATCCTATCTTTGTACTAGGTCCAACTGTAATTGTGCCTGTATGTTTTAATTCTTGGTTACCGAGTAATGTATTTATAAATGTGGATTTACCGCTTCCATTTGAGCCGATTAAAGCTACTCTATCACCATAAACAATAGTGGCATTTATACCTTCAAGTATGGTTGTGCCATCATCTTTAAATACAGTTAAATCTTGTACATCAAAAACAGTTTTACTCATTTTACTATCTTCTTTAAAATTAATATTTATTTTCTTGGGTTTTTTTGGTTTCTTTACTCCATAATCCTTTATTCTTTGAATTTTTTCTTTTAATTGTTTTGCTCTATCATACATGGCAGAGCTCTTTGTTTGGTCGGCTTTTTGAATAAAATAATTTACCTCTTGTTCTAATTTTTTTATTTGAGCTTGTTGTAATTTATAGTCACTCATTTGTTTTTCAAACTCTTTTTCTTTAGTTTCTAAAAAGGCTGTATAGTTCATGTTGTAAACTTTTGCTTCTGGGTCTGATAAATCTAGTATCTTTGTTGACATTTTATCTAAAAAATATCTGTCATGTGAAACAATAACTATTGCTCCATTATATTTTTTTAAATAATTTTCCAGCCATTCTATTCTTTCAATATCTAAGTGATTGGTAGGTTCATCAAGCAAAAATAGTTCAGAGTTTTGTAATAAGCATTTTGCTAATTGTATTATTGTCTTTTCCCCACCACTTAAAGTTGAGAATTGTTGGGTCAATAATGTTTGTGAAATTTTTAATCCGGAGCATACTTCACTTATTTTAGAATCAATTTCGTAACCACCCAAATTATTGAATTCATCAATTAGATCACAATATTTTTTTAAATACTTTTCATAATTTTCATTTTCCGTATCGCTTATTAATTGCTCATATTGTTTTATTTGTATCTCTAATTTATATATGTCACTAAAAGCATCTTTTAAGTAGTCATAAACTGTTCTATCATCGTTTTCTTCTTGCACCTGCCTAAGATATGCAACTTTTGTGTTCTTTTTTATGCTTATACTTCCACTATCACTTTTTTCTTCTCCTGCTATTAACTTAATGAGCGTTGATTTTCCACAACCGTTTGGGCCAACAATAGAAATAATTTCTCCGGAGTTTAAATTAAAAGATACATCTTTTAAAATACTTCCGTATCCGAAATTTTTTGTCACTTTGCTTACATTTAATAATAACATTTTACATCGTTTCTCCTTTTTTTGTATATACTACAACTTTTATTAGTTTTTATCAAGATATTTTTTTAAACTAACTATTCCCAGTATTAGTGTTTTTGAATCTACCGCAAAATTTATTCTTATAACTTTTTCATTACTATTTGGAAACATTATGGAATTTCCACATATTATCTTAACATTTGCTTCTTCAAATAATGAGTCAAATAAATCATAATAGTTCTTATTACTTTTTATTTTTAGTAGCGAAAAGAATCCAGAGTCTATTTGGTCAAGTCCTGGTAAAAAGGATAATTTAGATGAGGCATTTAAGGCAAATTTATAATCATCATAATTTAAAATCTTCTTTATTAAATTTATGTACTTTTTCTTTGAAATATAATTTGAATTTGTACTTTCATTTATGCCGCTAACTAAATATTTCAATATTTCATAATTAAATAAATATTTTTTTTTAATATTTAAAAAATACTTTTTATATTGTTTTTTATTATTTATGTTAAAAGCTGAAATAAGCGATTGAATATTGATTATAGATACGGAATCCATTTGCTGAAAGATTTTATTTTGCAATATATTAGCCACTGATGCATTAGACATAATAAAACCCGACCTAAGAGATGCCAAATTATAGCTTTTTGAAATGCCAAATAGCGCTATTGTATTATTAATGTATGCATTAAAGGAAGCAAATGAGATTGGCATATTTGAAATATCATATGTCAAATCTCTATAAATTAGATCATCAATTATATAAAAATCATATTTTATAGCCAGATTCCCTATTTTTTCCATTATCCCTATATCTTTTTTACTCATGACTTTTCCAGTCGGATTATGTGGATTCATATTATAAAAAAATCTTACTTTTGATTTTTTATTTTTTTTATTATAATTCTTTAATAGTCTTTCAAATTCTTCACAATCTATAAGCCAATTATTTTCGGACTTAAGTGGAAGAGGAATAATTTTAATTCCGTAACGTTCTGGTACGAAGTCAAATAAACCATAATTTGGAGAAGGTATAATTATAGCGTCTCCCGCTTTACCTAGGCAATTAAATATCAAATTGAACGCGTGAGTAGTTGAATATGTAAATGTTATATTATTAGCTGAAGTATTGATTCCAATGTTTTTTAAATATCTATTTATTATTATTCTATCTTGAATATTTCCATTACTTGATTGATATTCATGTAAATTTCTTTGATTTAAGGTTTGACGCAAGTGCTTTATTATTGGTGGATACGGTTTATATTTTATTGGGTCTCCTGACATAAAATTATATTTATTTTTGTTAGTTAAATATTTCTCTTTATTAATGTAATTATACATATTATTTAATTCTAGTATTTCTTTTGAGTAGTTATAATCGCTAGCATTTATCAAAGTTTTTTTGACTGTTTTATATTTCATAATAATTCACCCTATTTTGGTCTACATTTTTCAATTCATCACTGCATAAAAATATGTACTTGTTTTTTAAGAGTGGAATAATGTTTGCTTTATCATTGCAAATATTAACTATTTTTTTATAAACCTTTTCATTTTTATTTTTTTCATACGCATTACAAAGTTTATTATATTTTCTACCGTTTATAATTCTAAAATATTTTGATAAATAAAAATACTCATCATAAAAAAATGGAGAAAAAATAATATCAATATATAAATCACAATTGTTTATTTCACAGAGATTATATTTGCTAAGTTTTACCTTAATATTATTTTTTGTTAATTCTTTTTTGATTACATTCGCAATAATTTTGTTTGGATAAAAATTTGTATAGCCAAGTTTAATATTTTTAAGTTCTATAATTTTTATTGCTTTTTTTTGTTTCGTATCAAGTTCTAAATTAATATTATTATATAAGCAAAAATTATTTTTTATAGTAAACATATTATTTAATTCTTTATTTATTTTGTTTTTGTCAATTACTTTTGCTATGAATTGACGCAATGCTTTATATTTTCTTGTTAATAAATTCGGATTAAATTTCAAAACAAACATTAAATTTGATTCTTGAATTTTCGGTTTTAATTTTTGAACTTTTTCTAAAGGAAAAGTTGTAATATTAGTCATGTTTATTTCGTTATGCAAAAATGATTTTATATCTTCTTTATTGCTAAATTTTTCAAATTTTAAACAATTTATATTTTTTTTTGCAAAAAATGTGAATTGTGGATTCCTTTTTAAAGTTATAGATTGTTGTTCAATGATATCTACAAAATACGGTCCACACGTTAATTTATCATAAATAGGAGAAAAAGCATAATATGATAGCTTATGTAAAAAATATATATCTTTTCTTTTTAAGGTTATAATAAGTTCATTATTATTTCGTTTTATTTTCTTTACATTTTCTAATAAATATTTAGGAAAAGTACTGCTTTCTACTATTCTTGTGAAAACGTTGTAATAATCTTCAATTGTTGCCCTTTGTCCATTATAAAATTTAACATTATCTTTTAATTCAATATAATAAGTTTTATTTTTCAAAATCACTGATTTACATGCATAGTTTTCTAAAATTCCATTATTATTATATTTAAATAATGGAAACATAATTAAAGAAAATATATAATAACTACAAAAATCATTGGCATTTAGTGGGTCTGCTGTTAGTGGCATATGGTCAATCGCTATCTTATACATTGTTTTTTCCTCTAAAGTCTATATTTATTACTTCGTTTAAACTTCTAACAAGTTTTTTTTCATTCATTAAATACATTATTATATCCCAAGCCATAAAATTTGATACTAAACTATTGGTTATACCAAATGAACTTTTACATGGGAAGTAATAATTTATTTTTTCTAGAATGGAATTTATTTTTTTTAACTCATTTATTTTTGACTGTTTGTTATCTAATAACGGTCCGTAGCTTCCTTCATTTATTCCCACGCCTCCAAAAATACAAGGGACTTTAGACTTTATAGAACATTCAATAATATATTTTTGCAAATAACATGGAGGCATATCAGCAGAATTTATTATAAAATCTATTTTGTCTTTGCTTATTATTGTCTCGATTTGATTACTAGAATTAATCTTTATATTATAAACATTTACTAAGGCATTTTTATTTTTTGATAAAATATATTTTTTAAATTGGTCTACTTTATATTTGCCAATATCTTCCTCACTATAAACAAATTGTCTATTTAAATTTGATGAGTCTACTATATCAAAATCAATAATACTATAATATTTTATACCAACCGAAATAAGTTGATCTATGATTATTGAAGCAATTCCTCCTACACCTACAAATAATATTGTTTTATTGAAAAGTAATTTAAATGATTTATTTTTAAAAAAGTTACTTGCAAATAATTCATTTCTTTCATATCTTGTTTTATATGACTCTGAAATATATTTATTTGCCTCTATTATAATTTTGTTTTTATACAATTTTAAAAATAAATCTTTTGAAATGTTTTCTTTTTCAAAAATAGTATATTTACTGCAAATATTAGATAATGATTTATAATCTGTTTCACTTACATCTATTCTGATACCATGTCCTGATTCTATTAATATTTCGTTATTTTTTAAAAATATTATTTTTTTGTTATCATTTAGTATGTACTTTTTCATTTGTTACCACCTTTAAAAATGCATCATTTAATAATTGTAATAATAATATTTTATTAACGCCAAGTTGTTGATGATTTTCTATCAATGTTTTGGAAAAGTCTATTTTTCTTATTTCTTTAAACGTTATAATATTTATTGTACAATTATATTTTCCAATCAACAAATATTTATTAAAGCCTATTCTTTTAATTGAGGCAATTTGTGATTTAATATAATGATTACATATTTTTTTCCATCTTTCTTCTATAACTTTATTGTAAAGCAAGTCACTATTACCATTAACCATGTTACCAGTTTCGCATTTACACCCACCAACACATTTAATAAAGTAATTACAATTTTTACATTTAATAGATAGTTTTTTTAGATGTTTATTTAAAATTTTATTATTTTTTTTCCAAATACTTTTAAAATTATTATGCAAAATATTTCCTATGACTTGATTTGAATTTGCGCAAATTTTAACATTTCCATTAATGTCAATCGCACAAAAATCAATTCCAGCATTACATGGAGATGCTAAATAGCTATTTTTATAATCCATTGCACAAGGAACTAAGCAATGCCCTATTTCTATTTGATATCCTTGTTTTCTAAATTTATCAATTGCTTTTATCATAGGGTCAATATACGAAAAACTACTTTCTTTTTCATTACCAATCGCGTATGCTCTCGTAATAGTTAGTAAAAGGTCGTGTTTTTTACATAATTCAGCAACGTCTTTTATATTTTCTTCATTTGCGTTTTCTTGTGTTCCAGTAAAACAAATGTCCATTACTATATTAGAATAGTCTTTTTTTATCATTTCTATTCCTGATATAACTTTTTTGTAACTATTATCATTTCTCACAATTTTGTTATGAAATTTTTCAGTGCCATGAATAGAAATTGAGACGCAATCAATATATTTCAAAATTTGTCTTGCTCGTTGTGTATCTAGAAGAAAACCATTTGTTATAACAAGTTGACAAAAACCTAATTTTTTTCCATATTTTACAATTTCTGAGAATTCGCTGTATAAAAATGGTTCTCCACCGGTATAAAAAATTCGTAATACACCATTTTTCTTTAATATATTTAATATTTTTTTTAATTTTTTTATTGGCATTTCTTCGTTAAAAGCTCTTCCTTGAGAACAAAACTGACATTTAAACATACACCTTGATGTAATTTTAATAAATACAGTTATAGGAAATCTATAATTTGAATATTTGTATTTTATAGTTAAATTTGTTAAATTATATTTCATTTTTTGTTTATATCTCCAATAATTTCATGTAATATTTTTGTAGGTATTTTTCGTAGAATATATCCATAAAATCTTCGGTAATATTCTTTTCGTTTAAAAGTCTTTTTATGTTGATATCTCTTTTTTCAAAATAGTCTGGATCAGTTCCGCCCATATCCCATATAATTTGATAACTTTCATTCTTTATTTTTGAAACTACACGCAAAAACTTTTGAATTTTTGTCAATTTTTTATTTTTAAAATCATTATTATCATATAAGTCATTATATGTTTTTCCTTCTTTTGCTAATATTTGTATCGACTGAACATAAGACTCATACATTGGATAGCCAAACGGAATAATTCCATCAAGCATTTCATTTATTGAGGCAATTGTTTCATCAATAAAATAATTTAGTATTATGTCTTTTGAATGTTTTTTATATAAAAGATACTTTTTAGCAATATTGATTAATTCATTTTGAATATTTAATAATTCTTTTTCATCAAATTCTTTTGAACACTTTTTTATTCTTTCATAATAATTTGTGAATAATGGCAATTGACGGAATCTTTCTATTTCTTTTATCCATAAATACTTATTTTCATCAATAGAAAATTTTGGTGGTTGCTTAAAAGTAGTTCTTACAAATTTTTCTATTTCAAGAATTCCAGAGTTGGTTATTTTGTTTGGTTTATGAATATAAATGCCATCAAAAGTGTTTTCTATAAAAACCCTTGACTTTTCAACGATAATTTCAAAATAATTATCAAAACAATCAAGTTCTCCAAAATTTAATTTATAATCTTTTGATATAAGAAGATTTTCATTTTCTAGGAAAATAGAATTATTATTAGCATCTAGTTTAATAGTTGTTCCAGTTGGAAATAATTCAGTAGCATTTTCATAGCCTACGATACAGGGAATATTTAATTCTCTTGACACTATTGCAGCATGACATAATGCTGAGCCGGTATTAGTGATTATTCCTTTAGCTTTTTTCATTGCAGGCAAATAGTATGTTTCCGTATATTCACATACTAGAATGCGGTCTTTGGGAAAATTTTTTATTTCTCTTTTTATTTCATCAAATGGTAAATTAGAATCAATCACATACGTTTTTGCTTCTACACAGCCTTTTGATGCTACTATTGTACTTGTATAATCCTCGCTATTGCTTTTTTCAATTAATATTTCTTTTGTTATTGGTCTTGCTTGTAAAAGATATGCCTCATCAGTGTTGTCAATGCACCACTCTATATCTAAATTATCATTGTAGTTAATAATTGCTTTATTTATTAAATCACATATATCTTTAAACCCATTAAAGTTTAATAGATTACCATCTAATTTAACATGATTATAGTCCAGTTTTTTATTTTTATATTTAACAATAATTCTATTAGAGTTACTTTTACCACTAACTAATTTTTCTCCAATTCCTTCCACATATTCAAAAATCGCGCATTTTGTTCCATTATAATCAATTGCATTTGTAAAACATATTCCTGATATTTTAGGATTTATCATTTTTTGAATAATAATATTCATTTTAAATTTGTCGCCTGAATATACTTTCGTTTTGGTAGAGTTAGCACTACTATTAACATTATTGATAGCTGCTACAACATCTTTTGTATTGTTATTAACATTTAACTCAGTTTCAAAAATTCCAGCAAATGATCTTGTTACGCCATCTTCTTCGCTAGCTGATGATCTAATTGCCAGTTTATCGTTTTTATTAAATCTTTTTAAGTGCATTTCTAAATCATGAATGTGTTCATTAGAAAATGACTGAGATTCTTCGATTACGAAGCCCTCAGGTACTTTAATATTAGACTGAATTAATTTGTATAATCCTTGTGCTTTGCCGCCACAAGTGTTTTTTGCTTTGTTTAATTCAACAATTTTCATTTTTTACTCCTATTAATACAAAAAAGCATCTTTGAAATGCTTTTTATTAACTTCTATGAATACAACAATTTGTAAGAAGTTGTTTGTCAGTTAATTCACTTCTTTTGCTGAAAACTCTTCTAAAAAATTTAATCATTCAAGCACCTCCCAAAAAATATACTATTCATTATATATCATACAAATTACAAGATGTCAATTTTTTAAACAAAAAATCAAAAAATTTCTGTAATAAAATATCTCTTGTACCAAATTAAAAATGTGTATACGCAGTAGATTTGTTTGCCGTTTGCAGCTTTGTTGTGATAATGGTCTTCTAGTAGTTTGTTTATCTTATCTAGTTCAAAGAATTCTTTTGCTTCTTTACTATTGAAAGTTTCTTTTACTTTTTGATAATATTTTTCTTCTTTTATCCATTTTCCAAATGGAACTGGGAAGCCTTTTTTCTTTCTGTTAGACCATTCTTTAGGAATTTTTTCATCAGCAATAGTTCTAAATATGTATTTAGTTTGGCCATCTTTTACCATATATTTTGTAGGTATTATTCTAGATTGTTTCCATACTTCTTTATCTAAAAATGGTACTCTTAGTTCAACTGAGTTAGCCATGCTCATTTTGTCAGCTTTTAGTAGGATATCATTTGGTAACCAGAAGTTTAAATCTATAAACATTTTTCTTTCTACGTCATTTTTTCCTTTAGTTTGATCATAGTATGGTTTGCATAGATCAAATGGGTTTAAGTTTGTTTGATATTTAGGTTTTAAATAACTATTTATTTCCTTATAGTTAAACATTTCTGTTTTATTGTAATATCTATCTTCTAGTTTATGCCCGTATTTTTCAATGGTGTGTTTGCCTTTAAAGTATGGTAACGGTGCGACTATTTTGCGGTTAAGTGCTCTTAAGAAATAAGGAATATAATTATAATATTTTTCTAGTCCTTCTAGGTTATATTCGTTGTAGCCACCAAACATTTCGTCGGCGCCTTCACCTGATAATACAACTTTAACTTGTTCTCTTGCTAGTTTGCTTAAAAAATATAAAGGTACCGCTGATACATTAGCACTTGGTTCGTCTAAATGGTATTCTACGGTTGGTAATATGTCAAAAAATTCATCTGCCGAAATTATTTTAGAATAGTGATTTATTTTAAAGTGGTCAGATAGTTCTTTGGCATATTCTATTTCAGAGAAACCTTTGCCTTCAAAACCTACTGTGAAGGTTTTATTTGGTTTACTTTCGGCAACTACGTAAGATGAGTCAACACCACCGCTTAAGTAAGAACCAACTTCAACATCACTAATTTGATGATATTTTATTGAGCTTTCTATGATTTCTTTTAAAGTTTTTTGATAGTATTCAAATGTATTGTTTTCTTTTGCGTAAGTTAATTCGTAATATGGTTTTATTGTTAATTTTCCTTTTTCATAGATAAATAGGTGTCCTGGTTTTAATTTGCTCGTGTTTTTAAAAAATGTTTCTTCTAGATGATTTGTTCCATAAGCTAGATAAAGGCTTAATACTTTTTCATTTAATTCCTTTTTAAAGTTTGGATGTGATAAGAATGATTTGATTTCAGAACCAAACATGAATGTTTTTTTGTCATAATAGTAGTAATATGGTTTGATTCCAAAGATATCTCTTGCACCGATTAGTTTTTCTTTTTTGATGTCGTATAGAACTATACCAAACATACCACGAAGATGATTAAAGATATCAGTATCATATTCTTCGTAACCATGAACTATTACTTCAGTATCAGTATTTGTTTTGAATTTATGGCCCTTCTTTTTTAGTTCTTCTCTTAGCTCTTGGAAGTTGTAAATTTCACCGTTAAACATTACTGCTACGGTTTTATCTTCATTATAAATCGGCTGGGTACCGCCTTGAACATCTATTATAGCTAGCCTTCTAAAGCCTAGAGCTACGTTATCATCAACTAGGTATCCATCAGAGTCTGGTCCACGGTGAATAATCCTGTTTGACATTTCTTTAATTATTTTTGCATTTTTATCTTTTTTAGTTTTATCTACAAAACCACAAAAACCACACATATTTTCCTCCTTTATACGTTAAATCTAAAGTAGACAATGTCGCCATCTTGCATTAGATATTCTTTGCCTTCTAGGCGCATTTTTCCTGCTTCTTTTACTTTTATTTCAGTGCCATATTCTTTTAAGTCTTCAAATGACATTACTTCAGCTTTGATAAAACCACGTTCAAAGTCACTGTGGATGATGCCAGCACATTCAGGGGCTTTCATTCCTTTTTTAAATGTCCAAGCACGGCATTCATCTTTTCCTGAGGTGAAGAATGTTTGAAGTCCAAGTAAGTCATAGGTTGCATATATTAGTTTGTCTAGGCCAGATGATGATATACCCATTTCTTTTAAAAATTGTTCTTTGTCTTCTTCGTTTAGTTCTGCTAGTTCACTTTCCATTTTTGCACATACTACAATAACACTGGCATTTTCGTTAGCAGCGTAAGAGCATACTTCATCAGTATATTTATTATGGCCAATAATTGCATCTTCTTCACTTACATTTGCCATATAGATAATTGGTTTTAAAGTTATGAAACAAAAGGCTTTTAGAGATAACTTTTCTTCTTTAGTTAGTTCTAGTCTTCTTAGCGGAATATTTTGTAAAAGTGCTTCTTCGCATTTTTTTAAAGTGTTGAATTCTAATAATTCTTGTTTATCTTTTGTCATTTCACACTTTTTGGCGATTTTAGATAAACGATTTTGAACTATTTCTAAATCTGAGATTATTAGTTCTACATTTATTATTTCTATATCTCTTACTGGGTCTACGCCACCTTCAACATGGATAATATTTTCTTCTTCAAAGCATCTAACAACTTCAACGATGGCATCTACTTCACGGATATGACTTAAGAATTTATTTCCTAGGCCTTCGCCTTTTGATGCACCTTTTACTAAGCCAGCAATGTCTGTAAATTCGTAAGTTGTGGGAATTGTTCTTTCAGGCATATAAAGATTTTCTAAATAAGCTAATCTTTCGTCTGGTACAGTTACAACGCCAACGTTTGGGTCAATAGTTGCAAAGGGATAATTTGCAGCTAGAATATTTTTTTTAGTTATTGCATTGAATAGGGTACTTTTACCAACATTTGGTAGTCCTACGATTCCTGCTTTTAACATACTATCATCTACTTTCTAATTTTGAGTTTAAAATTTCTTGTTTGATTTGTTCTAAATCTTTTTTGACGCCCCTTTTATATAACATTTGGATTATATCCATTCCTGGGCCTCTATTTCCTTCAATTATTACAGGTCCATCTTTTGAAATGGCAATGTCCCAGCCAATTATGTTAACATTATCATTAACTTTTGCTGCACTATTAACCATCTTTTTTATTTCTTTCCAGTATGGTATTTGGTAGCCATCGACTACGATATTGGTTTCTTTTAGTCGCTCGCTTTCTTTACCACTTTTATCTATGGCATTTCCTTCTAGGCAACCTTTTGTAATATTTACTTTAATGCCTACGCCACCTTTGTGGAAATTATCAGCGATAGATGCTCCACTACCTACTCTGGCGACAGCGTATAAAATTTCACTTTTCCCATTGATACATTTAGTAACTACTCTGATGGTGTTGATACTTTTAGGATTTAATTTTGACCAAGTTTCATCTTGAATTACTAATTCTTCTAAAAAACAGTCTTCTTCTTTTAGTTTTTCGTAGAATGTTTTGATATCTTTAATATCTTTAGCATTTATTTTTTCTACGTCTTGGCCCCCAAGGCCTTTAATTGGTTTACGAACAAATTCTTTTGTCTCTTTTATAAATTCTTTTACTTTTGAATATCCATCTTCATAACAAACATATTTTCTTTTTGTGTAGTCATGAAAATTTTTGTGGAAATTTACTTTATTTGAAAAAAACGGTGCATATTTAATATTTGCTGCTATTTTATAGAAGTCATTTTGATAGCCTATAGTAGCATATTCTTTTCTTTCTTTATAGCTTTTATCGTAAAATTTATAATTTAAATAATCTTGCATTCCGGATTTTAAAAATATTGTGGAAAAAACTGTATCTATAAACATCAAATTGGCGTTTTTGTGATTTTCTTTAGCTAATTTTTTTAAATTTTTATAGTAGCGTTTATAACTACCTTTTAAAGCAAATTTAATCATTCCCATAATTTGTTCACCTAAGTTAGAGTATAACAAAAAAAAGACTTTAATTAAAGCCTTTAGACTATTTCTATCATTTATTTGTCAATTATTAGAGTTCGGTAATCTTCGGGAACAATGATATTAGAAATATTTAATTCTTTTAATTTGTCTCTTGTTACATCTTCTAAATGACTTACGATAAATGTACAATTTTGATATTTTGATGCAAGGTATTCTAAATTATCTATACCTTGATGTTTTACTGTTCCTGTTAACAGCATACAGTCACAGAAGAGATAGCTACATTTTTGGGCCATTATTTCTACATTTTGGCATAGAGCAGTATCACCGGTAAAGCCAACAAATATGTTATCTTTTTGAAATATATAACCATAGGCTGGTTTCATTCTGCCGTGATCTACTAATAATTTTGTAATTTTATAGTCATTAATACTAAATTCATCATCACTTATGTATTTAATGTTTGTGGCGGTGCAGGCTTCTTTGAAAGAATTTGGAAAAGCTAGATCCCCAATTGTATTTATTTTGCTTTCGCCTTCTTTTGAGCAATATACGATAATATTTTTAGAACTAGATTTAGATTTATTTAAGATATAAAATGGCATGTCAAAGTAGTGATCGCCATGAAAATGAGTTAATAAAACATAGTTAATTGTTCTTGGTTCAATATTTTGTCTATATAAATATTTACAAGTTCCATTTGGAAAGTCTACCATTATATCTTTATCTATTAAATAACAAGCACTGTTATACTTTGTCCACATGCTTCCTGATCCGATTATTTGTACTTTCATTTTGATGCCTCCCACTTTAGTATAACAAAAAAATAGACCTTAAATAAAGTCTATTCTGCTTTTTTGCTTAAAGTAATTGTTTTAGTTTGAGTTTTACTATCTCTAATAAAGGTTACTTCAACTTTGTCACCGACATTATATTTATATAAGTAGTATTTTAAGAATGATGAATTTTTAATGTCATAATCACCAAATTTAGTAATTACGTCACCTTTTTCCAAACCTATTTTATCAGCTGGTGAGCCTTTTTGAACATAACCAACTACGGCGCCAGTAGTTATATTTTTATCTAAACTAATTCCATAATCACGAATTAATGATGTAGTGTTTGTAACATCTAAAGTTCCAACTCCTAAAAGTGGTCTTTCTAGTTTACCACCATTCATTAGTGCATCAGCTACTGTTACAGCATCTTCAATTGGAATTGCAAAACCCATACCTTCTACACCACTACTTATTAGTTTCATGTTAGTAATTCCTATAACTTCTCCATTTGAGTTAGCGATTGGTCCACCTGAGTTACCACTGTTGATTGCTGCGTCTGTTTGTAATACTTTCATTACCCAAGAAGAAACACTTGAGTTTGAAGCATTTACTTCTACTAAACGATCTTTACCACTGATAATACCTCTAGTTACTGTCCATGAATATTCTGAGCCAAGAGGGGTTCCGATTACAAATGCTGTATCTCCTAATCTTGTATCTTCTGCTTTACCAATTTCTGCTACTTTAATTACTTTATCTTTTGCTACTGATAAAAGCCCGATATCAGTATATTCATCACTACCAACAACTTTTACAGTTTCAGTTTTGTTATTTGTGAATGTTACTTTAACTTCGGTAGCACCTGAAATTACGTGGTTATTTGTTAAGATGTAGGCATTTTTGTCATCTGTTTTATAAACAAAACCAGTACCACTACTTGTTAGAGTTCCTTTTTGATATGATTCAACTACGACTACTGCGTCGTATAGTTTTTCTACGGCATCAGCTATGCCATTTTCATTTACGGTTACTTCTTTTTCTAGTTTATTTACCACTGTTTGGCTTAGTGGTTTAAAGTATCTTATTCCGTAGTACATGCCTACACTTCCTACACCAATAGATACTAGTATTACGATTATCCAAATAAATATTTTTCCATTATTATTTTTCATTTTTTCCTCCTATATTTCTAATATATCTCTAAAGTTTCGTGGAAAACCCATTTCGTCTAGAACTTTACCGATATTTATTACCTTTAATTTACCACAAAGGATGTCTATTTCGTAACTAAGTTCATTAATCAGTAGTCTAAATTCTTCTAGTCTTAGCAACTGCCTCAAAATAATAATTAGTGCGAATAAGTCATCTTTTCCATAAATATATTCGCCATCAGTTGTTGGGATATTCAAGCCTTCATGGTATTTGGTGTCATTTATAATCTTTTGACTACGATGGTCATATAAGATATCTTCATGAGCACACAGATTACGATAATTTGATAGAACCGGTAAGTATGTTAGAAGATTGTTAATAGATAGATTATAAATATCTGCTATTTCTGCTTGATCCTCTTTTTTCATGACTGTGAATAACTCACCAACGATTCCAAATGATAATACTTTAACAACTACCCATAAAGGGATGTATCCATAATTTTTTAGATAATGACAGGTAGCTGAGTGCTGCGAACCATTAACTCTAATTTGGCGTTTCATCTTTTTTAGAGTGTCATTAAGCTGCCTTTGTTTTTCGGGCGCTTTAGTAAAGTTGCCTGGCCTTAAATAGTCTTTTTCTCTAAAACCATATTTTTTTGATAGTTGATAAGAAAAAATACTTTTCATGTTATTTTCTACAATTAGTAAATTTTTAAATATTATGTTTCTTATTTGTCTATCAAAATTAAATAATGCATATAATTCACGAAAGTTGGTACCAGGAATGAATTGTCTTTCTTTATTACTCTTTAAGAATAAATGTCTATAACCCATAATAAAAAAGTAATTTTCACGAATTAAGATATCTTCTGCTAAAAGGTAATCATCAATTACTAGACCTTTATTTTCTAAGATACTAATTTGCTCTTCAATTGTTTTAAAGACTTTCATTCTCATGGTCTCACCTATTATTAAATTATATCACACATTACGAGTAAATCATATATCAATAATATGAAAATTTAATGAATTAATTATAAAAATAGTAAATAGTTGCTTCACTGATGACAGTCGCTAGAGATTGTTGATATTTTGAGTTTTGTAAATTAGTACGGTCAAAATAGTTGGTTAGAAAGCCACATTCAATTAAGACACCTGGAACATTTAGTTTTTCATACATGTATTTTCCTGTGTTTATTTTAACTTTGCGTTTGGAATTAGAAAATTTATTTAAGTGTTCTTGGTAAACTTCAGCGATAGCTTTATTTTGTTTAGGGGTTTTTGTGTAGAAAACTTGCGGTCCACGATATTTGGTGTTTTCATAGCTATTTAAGTGTATTGATAAATAGAGGTCTGCGTGGGAGTTATTAATAATTTTGATACGGTTATTAAAGTCGCTTTTCTTTCTTCTTGTAGCATTTAAATCACTTAAATCGTTGTCGTCACTTCTTGTTAAGATTACGTTTGCACCTAGATTTACTAGTTCATCTTTTATTTTTAGGGTTATTTGTAAGTTTAGATCTTTTTCCTTTATATTTTCGACAATAGCTCCGCCATCCTTACCTCCGTGTCCGCTATCTAAAATTATAGTTTTGCCAATTAAGGGAAATGATGCAGTTGTGCCATTTACGGAAAACGTTATAATGAACACAAAACAAATAATTAATAATATATATAATACTTTTCTCATATTAAATTTTATGTGATTTTGGGTTTTATTTGCAAAAGAAAAGAGAGTTTTTTATTCCTCTCTTAAAGTAGCTTTACATTTACGATTTAATTCTTTAATGATTGAGTTCATTTTTTCATTTATTTGTTCAGCAGTCATTGTTGTTTCTTTGTTGTCTATTGTAAATTTGAAGCTTATAGACTTTTGGCCTTCAGGTATTTGGTTACCACGATATTCTTCGATAAATGTAATGCCATCAACTCTATTTTTTATAGCGTTTTCAATTTCTTTCCAGGTTATCTCTTCAGGAACTAAAACAGATAAGTCTTTTTCAACTGATGGTAGTACTGGAATATGTTTGAAGTCATTAGTTCTAGAGTCTAATGGTTCTAATTTATCTAAATTTAATTCTAGAACGGCTACATTAGTACGTTTAATTTTTGCAGCGTTCATAGTTTTGATTGATAATAAACCAATTTCACCAATTTTTTTGTTTTTAAGTAAAATATCTAGATGAACATTAATATCGGCCCATGATGGTTTGTCTCCTTGTTTAAGGGTAATGTCTTCCATGTGGACATAGCCAGGCATCAATTCAAGTACACCTTTTAGTTCATAGAATAATTTTTTTGGGTCTTTACCAGTTATTGTAGCAATTAAATGCTTTTCTTGGATTGGTAGAGTTTCTTCTTCAGTTGATGGATGATATTCACCTTTTTTAAATACTTCGGCAATTTCAAACATTTTAAATTCAGTGAAGTAACGTAAGTTGTTAGTAATTGCTTCTAATGATCCAGGTAAAAGTGATGTACGTAAGTATTTTTCACTTGGTGATGGAGGCGCTACTAGAGTTATATTTTCTTCTTTGTTTGCTCCTGATGCATCAATATATTTTTCATCTATCCATGGATAGGTAAATATTTCATTAAAGCCACATCTTAGTGCTAGATACTCTTTAATTCTTCTTTCTAATGTATAGTCTCTTTGAAGAACAGCGTGGTCAACACTCATAGTAATTGGTACTGGTTCAAAGCTTTCAAAGCTTAACAGTCTTGCTATATCGCCCATTACGTCATCTTTAAGATATACGTCACCAGTTGAACGCCATACAGGAACTGTTACATGATAATTTCCTTTGGCATATTCTACATTATAGCCTAGGTCGGTTAATACTCTTTCAATTGTTTCTTTTGATAGGGTTTTACCTAGTCTAGTATTTAAGAATTCTTCTGGTACATCTATTATTTCGTTTTCGGTTTTTACTGGATAGTTGTCTACATAAGCAGTAATTTTGCTTTCAGGGAAGATTTCTTTAAATAGTTCTAGAGCTAAGCTTAGACCATCATCAATTCTTTGGGTATCAATATTTTTTTCGTATCTAATTGAAGCATCGGTTTTTTCATCAAATCTTTTACCGGTTTTTCTGATGCTTTTAGCAGTAAAGTTTGCTACTTCTAAGACTATGCTTGTTGTTTCAGGTAAAATTGAATCTTTGATACCACCACGAATTCCTGCTAGAGCCATAGGTTCTTTTGTATCGCAGATTACTAGGTCATCTTCAGTAAGCTCAATATAATTCTTATCTAATAGTTCTAGTTTTTCGCCTTTTTGAGCGTTTCTGACAACTATTTTATCGCCTTCAACGTGAGTTTTATCAAAGGCATGTTCAGGCTGACCGGCTGCTATCATAACAAAGTTTGTGATATCTACGATAGCATTTATTGGCCTACTACCAGTATTTGTTAAAATTGCTTGCATCCATAGTGGTGATGGTTTAACAGAAACATTATCAATTTCTACTGCTGCATATCTTTGACATTTTTGAGGTTCTTTAATTTCTACATCATATTTTTTGATATTTTCTGGCATTTTAAATTTTGGTAGTGGTTTTAAGGGAAGATGGTAAATGGCTGAAAGTTCTCTTGCTATTCCATAGTGCCCCCATAAATCGGGTCTATTAGTTAGAGACTTATTATCTATTTCTAAGATGGTATCAGCAAGTTCTAAAACGTCAGCGATATTTTGTCCTGGCTTACAATCAATTCCTTTTAAGTCTACTATTTCACGTTCATCTTTTGGTGGAAACATCTCTTTTAAGAATATTTCAGTAGCACCACAAATCATTCCGAATGATGATTCTCCTCTTAAATTTGATTTTTTGATTTTGACAAGTTCGCCTTCGCCATGCCAGTAAACTTCTGATCCTGGTTTAGAGACAATTACAAATTCATCTTCATAAAGGTTTGAGCCTCCACAAACGATTTGTACTGGTTCTTCTTCGCCAATGTCAGTTAAGCATAGTTTTAAGCTATCAGCATTTGGATGTTTTTTTACTTCTAAAATTTTACCTACGACAATGTCATGAAATTTATCGCGGGTATTTTCTACGCTTTCTACTTCTACAGTTCTTAGTGTTAAGTCATAAGCTATTTGTTTAGATGTTAATTCTTTTGGTAAATCTATATATTTTTTTACTAAATTTAGTGATACTCTCATTTTTATCCTCCTATTTAAATTGATTTAAAAATCTTAAGTCTGCACTGTGGAATAGTCTAACATCATCTACTCCATAACGCATCATTACTAGTCTATCTAATCCGATGTTAATATAAAATCCTGTCCATACGTCTGGGTCTAAGTTTGCTGATTTTAGAACATTTGGATGAATTACTCCACCTGGCATAACTTCAATCCAGCCATTGTGATTACATACTTTGCAGCCTTTTCCACCGCATACTAGGCATTCCATATCTATTTCGTATCCTGGTTCTGTAAATGGGAAGAAGCCTTCACGCATACGGACATTTACTTTACGGCCGAATACTTTTTCTAATATTGTTTGAATCATGACCATTCCTGATGAGAATGAAATATTTTTATCTACGATAAGAGCTTCATATTGGAAGAATGCTCTTTCGTGTCTAGCGTCAGTATTTTCGTTACGATAAACTCTTCCTGGATAAACAAATCTAGCTGGAGCGCCATGTTTTAGTAGATATCTTACTGAGCCACCAGTTAAGTGTGGTCTTAGGCATAGTCTTTCGTTGCCACTTTTTTCTTCAGTTCCTTCTAACCAAAAGGTGTCCATTGATTGTCTTGCTGGGTGATCTTCAGGGAAGTTTAAGTTGTCAAATGCAAATTTTTCACTGCTGATGTCATCTTCACTATAAACTTCAAAACCTAGTGATAAGAATGCATCGTTAAGGTCGTAGCACATTTGGGTGATTGGATGCATTGTTCCTCCAAGGACTTTTGTTCCTGGGATGGTTAGGTCAAAGTTTTCACTTACAACACTTTTGGATTCAACGATTTCATCTTCTTTTGTTTTTAGAGCTTCAGCAAATGATGTTTTAATGTCGGTTGCTTGGATACCGATTTCTTTTTTTTCGTCACCAGTAAGGCTTCCTAGAGATTTTAAAACTTCAGCTAAAGCACTTTTTTTGCCAGTTAATTCTTTGTTTATTTCTTGTAATTCTTCTAAGGTTTTGGCATTGTTAATTTTTTGCAAACCTTCTTCTTTTATTTGAGTTAGTTTTTCTTTCATTTATTTTCATTCCTTTCTTAATTAAAAAAATAGTGACCATCCATAAAGGACGAATCACTATTAATCCGCGGTACCACCTTTGTTCTAATAATTAGCACTCAATAGAATAACGCTCTTCACGATTTGGCTCCATTACTGAATTTCATTAATTGTCTTTCTATTGTAGCTTTCAGCCGGTGGCTACAAATTTCTTTTGTAGAGTTTCAGTTAACTACTTGGATAACTTCTTTGCCAACAAATTAATGATATTATATAGCGTTTTTTTTTCTTTGTCAAACGGTTAATCCATTTTTTCTAATTCTTTATATGCAACTTTACCGACTAGAGTTGATGGTATTTCATCTATATATCTTATTTCTCTTGGAATTTCGTATTTTGCTAAATTTTCTTTCATATATTTTTGAATGCTATTTTTAGTTAGTAAGCCATTATTATCTTCTTTTAACACTATGAATGCTTTAACTATTTCGCCTTTAGATTCACTTTTTACTCCGATTACTGCGCATTTTTCAATTGCTTCATGATTAAGTAGAATTTCTTCTACATGAGATGGATAAACATTATAGCCACTTGTTATTATCATTCGTTTTAGTCTTGATTTGTAGTGGAAAAGTCCCTTTTTATCAACACAGGCAATGTCTCCCGTATGAAGCCAAGTTTTGCCACCTTCTTTATATAATGTGTTTTTGGTTTCTTCAGGTTCGTTTAAATATTCCATCATGACATTTGGACCACTGATAACTAGTTCACCATCTTCACCAAGTGGTGCTTCTTTTTTTGTGTTAATATCTATTATTTTAAATTCCGTATTTGGAAATGGATAACCGATAACATCAGATTCGTTTAAGATGCCATTTGGAGAAAGTGCGACTACTCCACTTGATTCAGTTAAGCCATAGCCAATTTTAATTTCTGTTTCACATCCGTAATCTTTTAGGAATTTATTTACTTTTTTCTTTAGGTCTATACTCATAGAGTCTCCACCACATACTACTAGTTTTAAAATACTTAATTCATTTTTTCTAAATTTCATTTTAGAGATTGCATCATAGAGAGTTGGTACTCCACAGAGAATGTTGAATTTATATTTTCTAACGTATTTTTTAAATTTTTTAGCATTAAATTGAGGAATAAGGATTGCTCTCATACCGTTATATAGTGGTGTGTGGGTGCAGATTCCAATACCAAAGGCATGAAAGTTAGGTAGAAATGTTAAAAAAGCATTTTCGGGTTGCAAGGCTTCGGGCTCAGTGTATTTGCTTTGCAGAGCTTGGGCATTAAAAGAATAGTTACTAATTACTACGCCTTTTGGTTTACCTGTTGTGCCACCACTATATAGGATTACTGCGGGGTCATTTGAATCTACGGCTTCGTAAGGATCTTCTTGATATTTACTAGCATAGTTCATAAAGTGGTCCCATAATATGAATTTTTCATTTTCTTTAATATTCATTTTTCGGCCCTTTACTAGCCAATATAGAAGGGCAGTTATTCTTTCCATAGATTTGGTAGCGCTTGTTACGATAACTTTTTCTAAGTTTGTATTATCAATGATGTTATTTACTTTTTTGTAGGCTATATCAATACATAGCATGACTTTAGAGTCGCTTTTATTAAGGTAATATTCTATATCTTTTTCACTTGATAGTGGATGAATCATGTTTGCAACGGCGCCAATTTCATTTATGGCATAAAACATGGCTACTTCTTCTGGGGTGTTTGGCATACAGATGGTTACTTTGTCGCCTTTTTGAACGCCTAAATATTTAAGACATTTTGCTACTTTATTTATTTTTTTAATTAACTGTTTATAGGTAATTTGGTTATTTTCATATTCTATTGCAGTATTGTACGGATATTTTAAGGCACTTTCATAGACAGCATCATAAAGGCTGCCTTCAAAGTAATTTACGCTTTTAGGTAATTTGTTGTGATGATAAATCCATTTATTAATTATTTTGACGCTTACTTTTCTATATGCATTACGAGCTTTTAAATATAATTTTTCAAACATGTGTTTCACTTTCCTTTGTTATTTTTCTTTTAATTATATTATTTTTATAAAAATTTGATAACTATTTGAATGATTGGTTTTCGCCGATTGTAAGATTTTTGTTAACAACTTCGTAACTATCCACAATTGATATAAATACTTTAGGGTCTATAATTTTTAGGCCTTCTTTTAGTTTAAAATATTCTTTAGTATCCACAGCGGTCATGATAATTTTATTTTTTTGATTAGTATATCCGCCTTTTATGTTGATTTCTGTTAAGTCATGGTTTAGTTCATTAATTATATAGTCTTTTACTTCTTTTTCTTTGGTTGTAATAATAAAGAAGGTCTTACTAGAGCTTATGCCAACTTTTGATTTTACAGTCATATAATCAATGATAATTACGATGATTGCTGAATATAGTGCGTTTTCAAAGTTAACTACGTATATTGTTAAGACAATTAATAGCATTTCAAAAATGTAAGTAAATGTTTTACGGCGGTAGACTTTTGCTGAGTTGAAAATATCTTGAAGTAAGTAGATGCCCCCTACTGAATAGCCTTCCTTAAATATAAAGCCATGTCCCAAACCAATTAATACCCCACTAACAATCGTTATGAGGATCATGTCTAGACCACTTATGTCTATGTAAGATGTCATATCTTTAGTAAAATATATTATTATGGGAATTAACAAACTTGGAATAATGTACTTTTTGGTATTTTCAAGATTATTGACAATTATACTAATTAGGAGAATCGCTAAATTGATGATTAGTAAAAATATGGCAGGGTTGTAGCTTGTTTTGTAAAATAATAAGCATGACAGTCCATAGATGTTGTTTGTTATTAAATCGTTGGGAATAATGAATAAGTTAAAACTTATGCCAATTAAAATACAACCAATTATAATATTTACTAATTTTTTCATTTTCTACCTCTTTATTCTTAAATAACTTTCCATAAAATTTTTAATTTCGCCATTTAGTACGGCATCGGCGTTAGATGTTTCTTCACCGGTTCTTAAATCTTTTACTAGTTTGTATGGCTCTAGTACATAATTTCTTATTTGACTACCAAAGTCTATGTTAATGTGATTTTTTAGATTATTAATATCTTTTTCATTGTTTTCATCTAAGATTTTTTGAAGCTTGCTTTTTAAGATATTTAGAGCAATTTCTTTGTTTTTGATTTGACTTCTTTCGTTTTGACAAGTAACTACAATTCCAGATGGATAGTGAGTTATACGCACAGCACTATCAGTTGTGTTTACGCCTTGGCCACCTTTGCCACTTGAACGGTAAACATCTATTCTAATGTCATCAGGATTAATAGTTACATCTTTTGTCTGACTTATCTCAGGAATTATTGATACTGAGGCAAAGCTTGTATGTCTTCTTTTATTAGAATCAAATGGACTAATGCGAACTAGACGGTGAACACCTTGTTCTGATTTAAAATAGCCATAAGCATAGTTGCCACTTATTTTTAGGGTTGCATTTTTAATGCCTGCTTCTTCACCTTTTTGATAATATATTTCTTCGTAAGTATAGCCGTATTTGTCACAAAACATTTTGTACATTCTAAGAAGCATGCTTGCCCAGTCTTGACTTTCGGTGCCACCAGCTCCAGGATGAATTTCTAGAAAGCAATTAAGATTATCATATTTTTCTGTAAATAGTGTGTTTATCTCTAGTTCTTCTATTTCACTCTTGATCTTTTCTATATCAATTTCTTTTAGTTCTTCATCAGTCATTAAGTTAATTAATTCAATATTATCTTCTAGTTCATTTACTAAGTTTTTATATGAATCCACTTCTTTTTGAATATTTACTAAGGTGCTATTTAGTTCTTTACTTTTGGTAACATCAGACCAAATATCTGGAGAATTTAGTTCTTCTTTGATTTCATTTATTTTTGCTTGCTTGGCATCTAAGTCAAAGTGACCTCCCAATTAATTCTAATTTTTCTTTTAATTGTTTTAACATTGTTAGCATATTTTCTTTATTCATAAGATTACCTCAATTGAAATTATACCAAAAAAAAAGAAGAAAATAAACATCTTCATTTTATACGTTATAGTGTTTTTTGTGAGCTAGATACTCTTTAATAGTGATTTGATTAATATCAACTTGTCTTAAGTATGAATACATTCCCATAAATGTGAAATTAAATGGTGCATGTCTACTGCCACTGTTAGTTATTCTTACCATTTGAAGTTTAGAGTGACTTTTATTGAATGTTAAAATAAATGTATCTTCGTCTACTTTTTTAATTCTAACATAACTTGCTTCTTCTATCGGATTGTCATCTGAGTACCAAACAATATCTTTGCCATCTAGTAATTCTTTTGGTAATCTTCCTTGATATTCTTTGTTTTGTAATTCTTCGTCAGCAAGTTCATTGTTTTGATACGGCTTGTTACTGATTACAGCATTATATAAGTTTCTTAGCCCTTCCAATAAATAGGGATTAGTTTCATCTATGATTACTGAATAGCTTTCTTTTAAGTTTTTGATGCTATCCTTCGGAAAAAAATACCAATATAAATCTAGGTTGTTTTCGTAAGCTATTATAAATTTACCTTCCTTAAAATTTGTTTGGAAGCTATCATATCCAAAAGAGTTAGTAGTTTTTGTAGTCATACTTATCACCTTGTGAGACATATTATAACAAAAGTGATTATAAATTAATATATTTTTTTAACCATTTTTCAAATTCTTTGCTGTCTTGATATTTTGGTAAATCTTCATCTTTTTCGCTATCTAGGTATGCGATGATTTTACCATTTGAAATAATTATTATAGATGGAGCATACGCAACTGTATTGTGGATAAATGTTTTTTCCATTTCTTCGTACGGTAAATAGTACATGCTTAGTTTATGTTTGTTCATTACTTCTTTAAAAATATCTTCGCAGGGTATTTCTAATGTGCAATAATTATTATATGTAAAAACCAAAAATGTGGATTCTTGATTTTGGAGATTATTAATAGTACTGCTGTCTGCGTCTATAAATTTACTTTCTTTGTAGAATTCCTTGTCTAAAGATAGTTTATTATTATTACAACCCGTTAAACTAAATAGGCAGATAAATATAATTAAGAATTTTTTCATTTTTTAATTTTGTGAAGTGTTTTAAAATCTATGTTGTAGTATGGTACTTTACTAAAATTATAATAGTCTTTACCATCTTTAGTTTCTTTTACGTTTATAGAATTTTTTCCTTCATAGTACCAGTAACCACCAATGTCACGTACTTTGTCTTGATCCCAGCCAAGAGATACTAACATATTTTTTACTTGTCCAGCATAACCACCTGCACCACAGATAATAAATATATTTTTGTCTTTTGGAAATATAGCTTCTAATATGTCCATAGATTCTTCATAATTTGGTGTATAAGTGTCATCATCGTTTAGTTTAAATAAAGTATCACCTACATAAAGCCCGCTGACATTTTCTTTTTCTTTTTGTTTGATATATTCCTCTTTAAAGCCTGCTAAGTATGGTGAAGGAATGATTTCAAATCCTTTGATATAACCGGTAAGATACCTGTCACCGCCTTTATTTTCCCATGCAGCACTGTCAACTAGCATACGAACGTCACGATATACTGTGTCGGTTCTAAACAAATAATTATCTATTGTTTTTTCGTTGATGTTTTTATCAATACCATAAGTTCCTCTTAAGCCTTCTGATAATTCGGGAGCTGGTAGTGGCTTTTCTAAAACTCCTTCTTCCTTTCTAAAATTAATGATACATAGCAATGCTACTAATACAATTATTACTATAGTCATTACTATAATGGTAATATTCTTTTTCATTATTTCTCCTTTCTGAAAAAATTATAAAATGCAATAAGTAAAATTTAAATAAATTGCTGGTTGAATGTACTCAACTGTTGGTTGAAAAAAAGAAGATCTTGTTGATCCTCTTTATTATTTGATTTTTCTTGCTTCTAAATAGTAACGTTTGTCATAACTATGACCCATTGAGAATGTTTTACGAGGTAATGAGCCATCTAAAATTACAGTTTTAAATAATTCATTTTTTGGCATAGCATCAAAAATAAATCCTACGTTATTTGGTTTATGTGCAAGTTCCTTGGTTACATCTTCACCATGAATGTAATCTATTTTGCCTTCATGATTTTTTAAATACTCATCTAAAAACATTTGAATGGAGCCTACGGCGATGTTTGATTTTGGATTTTCAATGTACCAAAGTTCATCAATTTCGTCAGTGATAATTTCAATTTTTTGACCATTACCTTCTTTATTAATATTATAAAACTCTTTTAATGATTTAATTAAATTTTCTTTGTCTGTATCAAATATCACACGGTTAATTGCTTCAAATTCTAGTGCTGGACTATGTAGGTTTACAAGTTCAACTAGAGCATATCTTGCTGGATGATTTAGATATTCTTCTTCTTTCATAGTTTTCTTTAAGTTTTCATAACAAGCTTTAGCAGTTGCTAGTGAGTGATTACCATCTCCCATTGCAAATAGTAAAACGCCTTTGTCTGTTACTCCGTATTTTTGATTAAAGTTTTCTTCATTTGCTAAGTTTTCTAAACCTTTTGTTATTTCATTAATTATTTCTTCATTTAAAAGGTATCCTTTAATGTGTCCACCATTTTTCATTAAATCAAAATCATAAACTTTGTCATTTTCAGATACTTTATTTTTTAAAGACTCAATTATTTCTTTTTTGTCATCGTCTATTAAAATCATAATATGTGGAAGTTCTAGTTCAGCATTTTCTCTTATTTTTACTCTTGGTGGAATACGCTCTATTACTGTTTTTTCAGTTGCTCTAATTGGTGTTTGAGAGCCTTGCTCATAAGAATATGCTTCTAAGTCAACAATTCCCATTATTCCTTCTCTTACTTTTCCATCACTTTGAGTTCTTTCAAGATAAATCATACTATCAGGATATTCTACAAAGAAATTTTCTTGAATTAACTTACTCATGTTGGAGTTAATATTGTTTATTCTTTCTTCTACATTGTTATCCTCTAAATAAATCTCAGGTAAAGTAAGATTTAAAGTAGATGGACTATTTCCAACTATTTTTGCGACATCATTCCAATAGTCTGGCTCACTAGTGTATTGGTCGCAAGCTACTACACTCCATTTTGTCATATCTGTATCTTTTGGAAGTAGTATATTTCCTTTTTTAAAAGGTATATTCATGTTATCATCTCCTAGTCAAAGTATATCATCTTAAGAGGTCAAAGTAAATTAAATTGCCTTATTTTTAATTTCTATTTTTTTGGTTATGTAAGATACTAATTTTGTTAGTTTATCAAAAATGTAAAGTGAACATATTAGTAATACTCCAAAGATTAATGCTATTTCAAAATTAATTAATTTAATATTAAAGAATGAGTACTGAGTGACGGCACAATAGACAAACCCGTCAATTAGTAAGCACCATAATATCAGTCTAAAATAGTTAAATGGCGTACATAACTTATATAGGAATATAAATCCAGTAGTTCCTGTTAAAAATACAACTAGGCTTGATACAACATCTTCTGGTAAGTTAAAAGCTATTTTAAATAACATAATAATTGTTACGTTAAATACAACTGTTAAAGCTGCTGGTATGCTTTTACTTATGACTTTAAGAAAAAAATTTCCACTTACTAATTCTTCATTTGGTTCTAAGGCTAAGACAAATGATGGAATACCAATTGTAAATGCAGTAATTAATGTTAACTGAATTGGTATAAAGAAATATTTACTTGATAAGATAACACAAAGCAAAATTAGAAGAATTGTAAAAATAGTTTTTACTAATAATAATGATGCGCTTCTTTCAATATTGTTGATAGTTCTTCTTCCTTCTGCTACTATGTGGGGAATGCTTTCAAAGTCTGAGTTTAATAGAACTAGCTGACTCACGTTTCTAGTTGCATCACTTCCACTTGCCATTGCAATACTACAATCTGCTTCTTTTAGAGCTAGAACATCATTAACACCATCGCCAGTCATCGCAACGGTTTTTCCTTGTTTTTTTAATTCGTTTACGATTAACTTTTTTTGGATTGGGGTTACTCTTCCAAATACATTATATTTTTTTACTGCTTCTTTTATTTCTTCATTATTGAGAGTACTAGCATCGACACCGTAAACATTTTCTAAACCGGCATTTTTAGCTACTTTTTCTACTGTCTTATAATTATCTCCAGATATAATTTTAATGTCTACTCCTTGCTTTTTAAAATAATCTAAAGTTTCTTTAGCGTTTTTTCTGATAATATCTTCTATTAGAATGAACGCTAGTGGTTTTACATTTTCTGGCTTTTTTAGATTTGTATTACCACTTGCTAGTAATATTACGCGGTAATTTTCTTGATATGTTTTAATTTGATTTTCATATTTTTTATAATTTGACTTTAAAACAAATTCAGGAGCTCCTAAAAAATAGATGCCATTGTCTTTAAAATCGTAGGCAGAATATTTTCTTTCAGATGAGAAAGGTAGGCTTTCTAGTAAGTTCCATTCTTGCTTTTGTGGAAAATATGCACTTAATGCTTCCATTGTGGAATTTTTTTCTTCAGATGCAGAACATATCTCTCCAAGAATAGCATTTATATCAGCAATGCTTTTGCCTTTTTCTAAAATTACTTCTTTGACTTTCATTTTTCCTTCAGTGATTGTTCCAGTTTTATCTAAACAAATAACATTTACTCTTGCTAGAGTTTCTATACAATATAATTGCTGAACTAAAACTTTATATTTTGACAGTCTTATGACGCTTACTGCCATTACTGAACTGGTTAAAAGAATTAAGCCTTCTGGGATCATACCTATTAAGGCTGCTACTGTTGAAAAAATGGATTCGGATAAGCTTCCAGTGATACTGTACTGATTTATCATAAATAAGATGCCTACTGGCACTATTAAGATCGATAAAACTTTAATTAATTTATCAAAAGAATTTTTTATTACAGAATTTACTTCTTTATTATATCTAGCTTCAGAAGATATTTTAGATATGTAATTTTCTTTTCCTACGTTTACTACTTTGGCATAACATGAGCCACTAACAATAAAACTACCAGATAAAAGATTATCACCCTTCTTTTTTAAAACGGGTATTACTTCGCCTGTTAAAAACGATTCATTTACTTCTACTTCGCCTTCTAAAATTACTGAATCTGTGGGAATTTGATTACCGATTTTAAAATATGCCAAATCATCTTTAACAATTTCTTCATTTACAATTTCTACTTTTTTAGAATCACGAAAAACTGTTGTCTTTGTTTCTGATAGAAAGGATAACTTGTCAATTATTTTTTTTGATGTAATTTCCTGAATTGTACTAATTATTGTATTACAAATGATTACACCTAAAAATAGACAGTTCTTTAATGAATATAGTAGTTTATCACTAAATATACCTACTAAAATAATTGAAGCAGCTAGCACGATATTTAAGAGGTTAAAGTAAGTAAACACGTTCCCCGTTATAATTTCTTTAGTTGTTTTTGTTTTAGGCTGAGTATCATAATTAACTAAATTTTTAGCTATTTGCTCATTTACTTCCTTTGTGGATAAGCCTTTTAAATTAACTTCATTTTCTTTCATAGTATCACTTTCCTAACGTTATTATATCATTTTTATGAAAATTAAAAATTGTTGAACCTATAAAAGTGCCATAAATTGACACTGTTATTAGGTTTATTTTTTGAATGAGCAATTATGATCTTCCCATAAATTATACAATTCTTCGGCTGTTGACCAATCTAAATTATATTCCTCATACAAACTACATTTCGTAATGGCTTGAATTGCTAAAGCTGAAAAATAAGCATTTAAACCAGAAAGTTTTTTATCTTTATACATATTTTCTAATACATTTACTGCATCATTACATAGTATCACTTTGTTTTTGTAATATTCGTTTTTTGTATAATTATAAGGATTTGAGGATGTCATATTAAACTCATTACTAATTTGAGTTAAGTTTTCTATAATTATATTTTCTAAATTTTTTTCGTTATTACCAAAATTATCTTTGGATTTATTTGTACAAGCACATATACATAAAATTAAAAACATACTCAAATAACTTATTTTCTTCATAATAATACTTTCTTTCGATTTTTAAATTTTGTTATCTAGTTCTTGATATTTTTAGCAATTAATTTATTTCGTGCCCGCCCATTCAACAACAGTAAATCCATGTCTTGAAATTTTTTCTAATGGTTGCTCATTAACTGTAATCTTCTCATTAAGTGGTTTGTAATCCATAATAATTCTTATTAAAGTATCAGGATTCGTACTACATTATAGAGGCATATACTCGTTTGCTTCTTCAGTATTTCTAAATCTTATGAAATTATATTTGTTGCTTTCTAGCTTATCTATCCAATAAATAATAAATTCATTAGTTTCTTTTTCGTTAAGTCCAAGATATTCTAGTTTTTCTTCTAAGAATTTAACTGTATCTTTTCCTTCGACAACAAATCCTTCATTCATATTAATATGTGTATTATCATGAGCTTCCCAATACAAAGCATAGTAATTTCTTTTAGTATTATAGTCATAAATATTTCCATTAGTATCTACGTGAATATTCCACCTATTATTGTATTTCGGATATGAAGTTGTAAGCTTTTTATTATTTTTAAGTTTAATGCTTAAATCTATTTCTTTGGTTGGATAAATGTATATAATTGGTTTCTTTACCACGTCCAAATTGCATTCCTCTTCACTTACAATTTTATAATATGCTTTTATTTCATTGATATTTGCACTATCATCAATTGGTATTTCAAATGTTTTAACTAATGTTGCACAGCCTCCACAAGAATACTTGATATCGAAGTAAATATTTAAGTTATTATTCTTGTCAATTTCTTTTTTTGTGTTCTCTATATTCTCACTGCACTCATCAACGTTTGGTATAGTAAATATAATATATTTTATATTATTGTTATTCACTTTATATTCTGTCTTATATTGGATTTAACTTGACTCAAAAGTACGATATTTATTTTCTGAAATATTATCTTTTCCCTGTTTTAAAACACTATATATTGTTATTGATGCAGTTAGCACGATTATAAATACAGTTATTAATATAAATAATTTTTTTCTTTTCATATCTTACCTATCTAAATTTATATTAACATAATTAAGAATAAAAAGGTTTTTATTTTGTGCTATTTATACTATTGTATTTATAATTAGTTTGCTTTTAAAAATCTTTATTTAGTTTATTTGGTTCTAAATTTAATTAATTTTTTTAAGCTTACTCTAAATTCTATGGAAACAATCATTACATGACCATAATTTTACTTATCATTTATAGAGTAATTTTATTTTTTTTCATCTGAATTAGAAAATAAAACATTTTTTACAAAATTTTTTTTGATATAATTAAATCTAATTTCTATATTTACAATTTATATTTTTCACTATATTTCTTCATAAATGTATACAATTTCACTTTGTATTAATACATAAAAAAAGACTATTTCTAGTCTTCAAATCACATTTGTATATTTCTTTCATCACATCTAGCTTTAGCATCTTGATAACATTTATTATCAGCTAAGAAATAGTAGTCGCCATATTTACATAACTGTCCTGAATCTCTTTGAATTTCCTTAAAATGTAAATATGCTTTATCTTTCTCAGCTTCATCCGCATTGTACGGTAAAGAAAAATAATTCTCTTCTGCTTTTCTTTCAACACTAGATAATGGAATATTTGATCCAAAATTTATATTAATATATTGTCTGAAAGTGTCGCACATTTCATCACTCAACGGATCATGCCCTTTAAAACACATTAAATCTTCTAAAGTTATTCCAAGTTCTCTGCATGCATCTACGGCAGAAGCATCTGAACCAGGTATTATTTGCCCATCTTGAGTTTTTCCAATAATATAGTTATTAATAAAATTTTCGAATGTATCCCAATATTCACTAAAATGATTCTTATAATTTCTCCTAATGGCAGAAATTAAACCATTTGTAGTTGATCCTAATTTAATTACAGCTAATTCATCAATATTTTTAATATTATTTTCGTATTCCTTAAAGCCCATAGTCCATGCCCTAGCATAATCATCTGGCAACCCTTCAGTGTTAAGTTTACTTGCAAAATTATTTTTAATTCTTTCTTGCGTAGCAAGTGTTTCAGCTTTAAAATTTTCAAAAGTTTTCATATATATCACCTCTGTTTTGAAAATATCATATATTATTCATTCTGTAAATATGTTAGCTTTAAATAGACATTTTATTAACACTTTTAGATTTGATTATTATAAAAAAAATAGTAAATAAAGATTTTACTATTTTATAATTTATTTGCCACAACACTGTTTGTACTTCTTACCACTTCCACATGGACATGGATCATTACGACCTATTTTCTTTTTTTCATTTACTTTTGGACTGCTTTTTAAAGTTTCTTTTCCATCGTTTGTCTGAATTTTTGGTCCTTGTTTTGGTGTAATATTTTGTTTAATTTCAACTTTCATTAGTAAGTTTGTGATGTTAGCTTCAATGTTATCTAACATCTTATCAAAAATTTCGTATCCTTCAAGAGCGTATGCTTGTAATGGATTTACTTGGCCATATCCTCTTAAACCAATTCCTTCTCTTAAATGTTCCATAGCATTTATATGTTCTATCCAAGCATCATCTATAACTTTAAGATTTATAAATCTTTCAAAGTTATTAGTAATTTCTTCAGGAATATCTTTAAGCTTGTTTTCAAATTCTTCTAAAAGCTTACCGCTTATTGTTTCACTTACTTGTTCTTCTTTCTTAGATGTGATCTCATCTGTAGTTAGTTCACTATTTCTTAAATAATTATTAAAATGTTCTTTAATATCTTCTAAGTCTTTTTCAGTTAGATATCCTTCTGGTGCGATGTGACTGTCAACAAAATCATCTACGTAATCCTTGATAGTATCTTCAGAAATTTCAGTCATATCTTCAGCATCTAGAATATCATTTCTTTTTGCATAGATAATTTTTCTTTGTTCTGAAACAATATTATCGTAGTCAAGTAAACTTTTACGCATATCATAGTTATTACCTTCAACTTTTTTCTGAGCTGATTCAATACTTTTACTGAACATTTTTGATCTTATTGGTGTTGTTTCATCATAGCCTATATTTTGAATCATTGTTTTAATACGGTCAGTTCCGAATCTACGCATAAGTTCATCTTCAAATGAGATAAAGAATTGTGAATAACCTGGGTCTCCTTGACGTCCAGCACGACCTCTTAACTGATTATCTATACGACGAGATTCATGTCTTTCAGTTCCAATTACACATAAACCGCCTAGGTCTTTTACGCCTTCGCCTAACTTAATATCGGTTCCACGGCCAGCCATATTTGTTGCGATTGTAATTGCGCCTTTTTGTCCAGCTTTAGCTATTATTTCTGCTTCACGAGCATGATTTTTAGCATTTAATACTTCATGAGGTAAGTGTTCCTTTTGAAGCATTCTACTTAATAATTCGTTTGATTCTACTGAAATTGTACCAACTAGTATAGGTTGTCCTTTTTCATGAATTTCTTTAATGAAGTTTACAATTGCATTGTATTTACCTTTTTCAGTTGCAAACATTAAGTCAGCCATATCAGTTCTAATGCATGGCTTGTTAGTTGGTATTTCAATTACGTACATATTATAAATATCTCTAAATTCTTCTTCTTCAGTTTTTGCTGTACCTGTCATACCTGATATTTTGTTATACATTCTAAATAAATTTTGGAAAGTTATAGTTGCTAGGGTTTTTGTTTCTTCATTAATTTTAACGCCCTCTTTAGCTTCTATTGCTTGATGAAGTCCTTCACTAAATTGTCTTCCTTGCATTAGACGGCCAGTAAACTGATCGACAATTAGGATTGCTCCTTCATGAACAACATAGTCAACGTCTACTTTCATTCCATAATTTGCTTTTAATGCTTGATTTACGTGATGAACTAGCGCAGTATTTTCTGCGTCATATAAGTTATTTATCTTAAAGTATTTTTCTATTTTTTTGCTTCCCTCAGCAGTTAGCATAACAGTTTTAGTTTTTTCATCAACGCTATAATCTTCGTCTTCTTTTAATTTTTTTACTGCGCTGTCTGCTTCAATATATAAATTAGCAGCGTTAAATTTCCCACCAGATATAATTAATGGCGTTCTTGCTTCATCTATTAAAATTGAGTCTACTTCATCTATAATACAGTAATTTAGACCACGCTGAGTACGATCTTCTTTTCTTTGCACCATATTATCTCTTAAGTAGTCAAAGCCGATTTCATTGTTAGTTGAGTATGTAATATCACGGTTATACACTTTTCTTTTTTCTTCAGGAGATAGTTCTCTTAAATTTACACCAACACTAATTCCTAAGAATTCAAATATTGGTCCCATCCATTCAGCGTTACGAGCACTTAAATATTCATTTACAGTTACAACATGAACTCCTTTTCCAGTTAGCGCATTTAAATATGCTGGTAAGATTGTAGTTAAAGTTTTTCCTTCACCAGTTTTCATTTCAGCGATATTTCCATAATGAATTGCTAGACCACCAATAAGTTGTACGCGGTATGGTTTTTCCCCAATTTTACGGTATGCTGCTTCTCTTGCAGTTGCAAAGGCATCTACAATTATATCATCTAATGTTTTTCCATTTGCTAGTCCCTTTTTAAATTCTTCGGTTTTTCCTGCTAATTCTTCATCGCTCATCTTAGAGTAAGTTTCATCTAAGCTTTCAATTTTGTCGGCAATTTTATTAAACCTTTTTAATTCTTTATATTCAGTATCTACAAGTTTTCTTAGTAAACTCATATTATTCACCTCTCATTTTGATATTATATCAAAAAAAAAGGACTTTTACATCCTATTTTGTATTAATTATACCGTAATTACCATCTTTTCTTTTGTATAGAACTGATATGCACTCTTCATTAATATTATTAAACACATAAAAGTCATGCCCTAATAATTCCATTTGTAAAATTGCTTCTTCTTCGTCCATTGGTTTAATTTCAATATTTTTTCTTTTTACGATATTATTTTTATTTTCTTCTTCTTCAATTTCAAAATTAAATATAAAATCTATCTTTTCTTCCTTTTTATATCTATCTTTAATTCTTGTTTTATTTTTACGGATTTGTCTTTCTAATTTATCTACAACTAAATCAATAGCTGCATAAAGGTCTTTATTTTTTTCTTCAGCACGAATTGTGAATTTGTTTACAGGAATTGTTACTTCAATTATTTGATTATTATCTTTCACTTTTATTAAAGCATGGGCTTCTATACTTTCTGGATTATCAAAGTACTTGTCGAGTTTGCCGATTTTTGATTCTATATAATTTTTTATTGAATCTGTTACCTGAATTTTTTCTCCTCTAATTGTAAATTTCATATTATCATCTCCTTATGGTAATTATAACACAAAAAAAGAAAAAACTACAAGATTGTAGTTGTTAAAGTGATTGCTACTACTTCAATTGCTTGTAAACCTTTAGCAGTTTCAATTAATTGAAAATCAACAATGTCACCTTCGTTTAAAGTCTTATAGCCGTCTTTTTTGATTGCCGAGTAATGAACAAATATATCTTCTAAGTCACCACATTCAATAAAGCCATAACCTTTTTCGTTATTAAACCATTTGACCTTACCTCTCAAGCAGAACACCTTCCTTCTATATCGTATTTCAAATGCGTGCACGTTTACTGCTATCACAAACAAGTACTTTCATAATGTTTTCCGTGTGACATCTTAATCTTACCAAATATATATTAAATTTGATAATATACTGTTTTAAATATCTTATTTAATGTCTGGATTTACTAAAGTTCAGTAGTTAATGAGAATAATTTGATTTTAGACTTAAATACTAACTTTTTAGACACTAATATAAAGTACGGTAATATTATTTGCTAAAATGAAGACGGAAGTGATGAAGTGAAGAAAAGATTTATGAATATGATTTTACGTATAGTAAAGAAAGAAAAAAACTATAACGAAGATGAAATCGAGGTAATGAAATATGCAATAGAGTGTATTTATCTTACTGGAACAAAAATTATTGTAATAACAGTGTTAGCATATATTTTAGGAATATTTCATGAGTATTTATTATTTATATTATTTTATGCACCACTTAGATTATTAAGTTTTGGATGGCACGCAAATACATCTAAAGAGTGCTGGATAATATCTATATCTGCTTTTATTTTAATACCTTATTTATGTTCTATTTTAAATATTTCTTTATATGTTAAAATTATCACTTTAGTTATGTGCCTAGTTGTTTATAGCTTATATGCACCAGCTGATACGAAAAAAAGACCTATTGTGTCCTCTAAGAGAAGGTTATTTTTTAAGGTATCGACGTTAATAATTTTATTTATATATAGTTATTATATTATTCGTAATAGTAATTTAATATCTAATGTTATGTTAGCATCTTTACTATATCAAAGTTTATTAATTAATCCGCTTATTTATAAAATATCACATCAATCATTTAACAATTATAAAGCCTATAATTTAAGTGAATAGATCTTAAGTAGGAAGAAAGGAGGAAA
>URUT01000002.1 GCA_900551105.1 uncultured Mycoplasmatota bacterium | reverse complement strand
TTGGAGAACTTTATGATAGAGTTAAGAATAGTAGTAGTTTAATATATTCTTTTAATACGGGAATGGGGCTTCCGTTTTTTAGAAACTTTTTTAATTATTTATCTAGTCCATTTAATATTTTGATTTTTTTGTTTAAAAGAATTCATTTATTAACATCTTATTCTATAATTATTGGACTAAAATCAATATGTTCTTGTATAACTATGAGTATATTTTTAAAAAATAAGTTTAATAAAGATTATAAAATGTTTATTCCTATTTCATTATTATATGGGTTTTGTGCATATTTTGTGGCATATTATTGGAATATAATGTGGTTAGATGGAATGGTATTACTTCCGTTAATTACGTTAGGAATTGAGTATATTATTAATAAAGAAAACCCTTTTTTGTATATTGTTATTTTAGTAATTATGTTATTTGCAAATTATTTTATTGCTTATATGATATGTATTTTTAGTGTTTTGTATTTTTTGACCTATTTGTTTATTAAAACTAATAAATATGACTTTAAAAAAATTGGTAAAAAATGTTTAATTTTTGGAGTGGCATCATTAATTGCTGGTGGTATATGTGCAGTTTTCTTAATTCCTATGTTTAAATCTATGTCTGGAATTAGTGCTACTGGAGATGTTTGGCCTACTTCTCAATATTATGATTTTACTTTTATTGAATTTATTTATAATCATTTAAGTGGTGTTGGTAGTACTGTTTTAAAATCTGGAGTTACTACAGCACCTAATGTGTCTTGTGGAATATTATCTGTTATGTTACTATTTGCTTTTTATTTTAATTCTGACATTAAATTAAAAGTTAAATTTGCTTATACTTTATTATTATTAATTATGATTTTAAGTTTTGTACTTGCCCCTTTAGATTATATATGGCATGCTTTTCATGTACCAAATGATTTACCTTATAGATACTCTTTCTTATATAGTTTTGTACTTATTATTATTAATGCTTATTCATTATTTAAAATTAAAGGACTTAAATCTATTTATGGATTTGTTTGTTATGGTTTAGTATTAATATTTATTTCACTAGTTTGGTTTTTACCATTTGAAAATATTTCAAGAGATATGATTTATTTAAATTATGGATTAAGTACTATTTTCTTTTTATTATTTGTTATTTATAAATATTTTGGTTCCTATAAAAAAATTGTTCCTTATATATGTATTGTTACGGTAATGCTTGAATGTTGTGTAGTTTTAAATAATAATTGGGACATGGCACATGTAGCTAGTACATTTTACAGTGATTATGATTCAATGAGAAAAGGAATAGATTTTGTTAATAAAAATGATAAAGAAATGCATAGAATGGAAAGAATAGATTTATTAACGTATAATGATCCTTCTTGGTATAATTATTATGGTCAAATGACTTTTAGTTCAATGGCTTATGAAAATATGGCAGTTTTAAATCATGCTTTAGGGATGCCAGGAAATGAGATTAATAGTTATTATTATAAAAGTAATACACCAATTTATGATATGTTATTTAATGTTAAATATATAATTGGAGATATCAATGATTTTATCCATTATTCTTTATATTTTGACAGTAATGATTTAGCTATTTATAAGAGTAAATATAATTTAGGATTAATGTTTGGTGTTAATAATAATATTAAAAATTGGAACACAAATTATGATAATCCATTTAATAATCAAAATGATTTTGTATTAAAGAGTTCTGGTATTGATAATGTTTTAAAAGAATTAAGTATTTATAAAAAAGAATTGTATTATGAAGATGATAATCATAAGATATTTAAGTATAGTGTGAAAAATGATTCTAATAATTTCTATTTATACTTTAATAATTATTTATGTGATTTTATGGTTATTAATGGTTCAATGTATTATAACGAAAATGAGCATGATTATGTTTATAATAGTGATTTAACTATTTATAGTAATTCATCTTATAGTGAAAACTATATTATAGATGCCTTGGGAGAAAATAACAATTTAGAATTTTATGTTGGATATACTAATTATTATGATGATGAAGATGTTTGGATTTATAGTTTGGATAAAAATAAGTTTAACGAGGCATATACTTATTATCTTAATAATAAAGTTAGTATTGAAGAATTTAACGAGGATAAGATTACTGCTTTTGGTAGTTTTAATAAAGATATGAGTGTTTTCACTTCAATACCTTATGATAAGGGATGGAATGTATATATTGATGGAATTAAGGTTAATACTTATGAAATAAATAATACTTTATTAGGATTTGATGTTGAAGCAGGAGGACATAATATTGTGATAAAATATAAAATTCCTTATGCTTTAGTTGGTGGATGCATCTCTTTATTATCGTTGTCATTATTAGGTTTTTGGATTTATACCAATAAAAAAAGTTTAAAAAATAAATTTTAAACTTTTTTATTTACAAAAATTTTATTAATATTCTTTTTGGGCATCATTATTTTGACATTTCTAACATTACTGATGTCATAGTTTAAGACTGCTCTATCTAATTTTTCACCATCAATGCACCATGCTTTTTTCGGATAGTCAGCAAATTTAATTTCTAAATGATTTGTTTTATAAAATTCAACTCCAGATATTCTTTCTATATCTGTGGTCATTAAAATTGTAAATGTTTTTATAATATCAACACGTCTTTTAAAATTACAAAATAATACTTCGAATTGATTATCATCTAGTTTAACATCTTTATAAAAATTATTAATTCCCGCAATGCGATTTGCATTTGAAATTAACATAAATGAATATAATCCTCTTTTTTCGATACCATTTACTTTGTAGGTAATATCATACATTTTAGTAGGATTAAAGAAGTCTTTTACTCCTTCTAGTAGATAAGCCATATAACCATACTTTTTCTTTAATTTACGTGGTGTATTATATGGAATTTGCATAAATTTACCAAAGCCTGCTACATAAACAAAGGGTCTTCCATTTATTACACATATATCCATTCCTTTTATTGTACCATCTAAAAGTAAGTTTAAGTTCTTTTTGATGTCTTTGCCATAGCCAAACATTACACCAACATCATTAGTTGTGCCAACTGGTATGTGAGCTAAAATTAATGGTTTCTTTCTTTCAAGATTACCTGACATAACTTCATTAAAAGTTCCATCTCCACCCATTGAGATAACTAGATCTGTTGGTTCTAAATGATTAACTATTTCTTTTGCATGTCCACTATATTGTGTTCCAATAAATTTTGGATTATATCCATTTTTAGTTAATATTTTTTTATATTCTTTTAAATATTTAGTTTTAAATACATGTCCACTATTAGGGTTATATATTATTGTACAGTTTTTCATTTGTTTCACCCATTTAATTATATCTATGCTTAATTATATTGTCAATTTTTAAAATTCTTAAAAAAGAAAAAATTATATTGTTGTAGTTTTAGTCATTAAAAAAGTATCATAAAATGATACTAATTTATTTATGGAGGGGCCTACCGGATTTGAACCGGTGCTCAGGGAGTTGCAGTCCCTTGCCTTACCACTTGGCTAAAGCCCCGTACAAGAAGATTATATCAAAAGAATATAATCTTTTCAATAATTTACGATAAGTTTATAAAATATTTGCCTTGTCTTGTATTAATTAATAATTCTTTTTCTGTGGATGATGCAACTTTGTTATCAATTGTTAAAAACAATGTATCCTTAATATTGGAATTGATTTTGGTTGTTCCACTATAAATATATGATTTATCGTTATAGTTATACCTAATTTTTAATATTTTATTAAATAGTGATGTCTCTTTATTGGAATTAAAGCTATTTAGAATTGGAATGGTATTGTCTAAATTAATATTATAATTAATAACCATCAATTTTTGCATAGCACCATTTTCTACTTTTTCTACACTAATATATTCTTTGCATTCGTTGTTTTCACATAATTCATATTTATATTCATAGTAAGGTACTATTTCTGCGTCTTTAATAAGTAATGAGGTTTTATTATAGTTTAACTCGCCTAAATATATTGTTTCGTTAAAGTTTTTATTCTCTTCTATAATATTTTTATCTATTTTTTGAGGTTTAATTTTAAATTTTGTGTATTCATAAGTATAAATGTTTTCTTCATCTGCCGTAGCTTGATTTAAAAAATTTAATTTGTATGACGTTGCATTTTCCTTTGCTGGTAATTCAAATATAAGAATGCTTCTTTCTGCTTGTTTCGTTGAGATAGCTGCACCATTATATGCTTTACCAAAATCTATAAAATAATCTTTTAGGGTATTTTTAAAATATACTTTTTTACTACCATATGATAAATATACTTCGTCTCTATTTAAGTTTTTTTCATTGTAAACACTTTGAAGGGAAAGATCAACAATTATATATTTGTATGATTTATCTACTATATTACCATTATAATCGTATGCGGTTTCATAGGCATTATTTACAGTTATTTGAAGTCCCTTTGCAGTTGCGGTTTTCCCCATTCTATGAGTGGGGTTTCCAAAGTTTATATTTAACACAATAATTATTAAAAAAGTAATTCCTAAGATGCCACCTAATATAGTAAAAATAAATTTGTGCTCTAAGACATAATACTTTATTTCTCTAAAAAATCTTCTTGCTTTTCTTGTATATTTATAAGTATCTTTTCCTAAGACAAATTCAAATTCTTCATTATCATTAGTACTTATTTCTAAGTCTTCAAGGTCTTTTCTAAAATTAAATTTTTTAATATCAAAACCTATGCCTCTAATAAGACTCATTATTATAAAGTAATAATTTGGGAAAGACATTATAAGATAAATATCTCTTAGTGCTCTTGTAACTTGCAGAGTTGTTCCCGCACCGTATAACGATCTTATTCTTGATGATGCAACTACTAATAAAATTAAAATAATTGAATAATACACGTCGGTAATTATATAAAAAGTGTTTGGTTTTTTCTTTTTTTTCATTAATATAGCCATTAATGTTGAAAACACTAAGGTTATTAACACGGCTAATACAAATAAAAGTGTTATATATTGTCCTGCTGTTCCTTCTACAACTTTAACGGAATTTCTAGATAGATCACCGAAAAAAGTCACTAATGAATTAAATTTATTTGTTATGTAGATTATTACAACACATAAAATAATGTGGATTAGTTTAAAATTTTTAATTAAAAATGCATATGGCTTTTTAAAAATCATGTTATCACCTATTATCAAGTTTATTTTATCATAAAAAAAAAAGAAATCAAATCAATTTCTTAGTTATTTTTGTGGACTATTAATTGTCCTTCTCTTAAATAAATTGTTTGATTTTCTGAAGTTAAATTATTTATGTTCGTATTAAAAGTGTTTGCTACTAAATCCAAAGTGTCTCCATCTTTTGTAATATAATAAGAAAAATTATTTTTAGGAACCATTATTACTTGATTTGGATAAATATATTCGTTTAAGTCCATTCCATTTAATGCTGCAAGTAAAGAAGCATTAACATTATAACTTTTGGCTATTTGATATAAGTTATCTCCTCTTTTTATTGTGTAGTAATCGTAGTAAGTTTGTGAATCGCCTTCATCATATTTATTATACATTTTCATCACTCCTAGTATAGAGTATTCAATAAGAATTTTTTTGTTAATTAAATATGAATAATTGATTATTGTAATTAAATTTCCACTCAGTATTTTTTATTAGAGGAATTATATTTTTTCCATATGTGTATTTATAGAGAGTATCATCACTAATAAAGTATATGGTATCTTCATTTATTTCTACTATTGAAGATATTTTCTTGTTTGAAATTTGAATTATTTGATGATTTATTTTCATCGTTAATTTATCTTCGCTTAATTGAAAGTTGTAAGGGTTTGAAATAGTAAATGCATATTTTTCATTAACTAGTTTGTTCATGGATATGTTAATCCAGCCTTCATCATAAATATAACCTTGATTATCTTTATTAAATATTTTTATTTTATTATTTTTAGGATTAATTTCATATTCATATTTATTTTTTTTATCAACTAAATATAGTTTTTCTTTATACTCTCCTAAAAAATAACTGTTTTGTGATATTGAAGTCTCTAAGTTTAGGTCTTTTTGTTTATTATTATTAGTATTTATTATTATTAATTTATTTATTTCATATTTATCATCGTAATTTGCTGTAAGTAAGTATTTCTTAGTTTTGATTGCTATTTTATTTTCATAATTATCATTATTTAAAATATTGATTGTTTCGGTATTATTATGAAAGATTTGAGTATACCCCTTATAATTCCATACGTAGATTTTTTCGTCAAATTCATTTAATACTGTTAGTGACTTTAAGTCTTTTTTATTATTTGCGTCACTTATATTATTTATAATAAATTTATTATTTTCCGTACAAAGTTCATAATTATTGTCTAATGCGTTAATTGATAAACATTTATCTACTTTGTTTATATCTTTTATTAATTTTTGCTTTTTTGTATATTTATGATTTATCAAAAATGGATACTCGATATCTTCATATTTTACTAAGAATGTATATTGTTTTTTTTCTTTATTATATTTTTCATTTATTTCATACTGGTCTAATTTATAACTTATTTCATAGTTTTTTGGTATATAAAGTGTGATTAAAAAACTAATAAATAATAATACGATTGTTATAATTAATATATATATTTTCTTCATTTATTACCTCTTTTGAAAAAAAGAACTCATTTCGAATTCTTTTTTCTAGCCTCTACCATATATGAATTAATTGTGATTTGAATTTCTGGTAAAGCTTTTTTTGAAATGTTAGAAAAGTATATTACTTCTTTCATAGTGTCTATGGTAACTGTTCCCCATATAATTCCTGCATTAATTTGCATGTCATTATATAACTCTGGAGTAATTGAATTGATTTTATATCCAATTAACAATCGATTTTGAGCAACAATTAGTCTTTGATTAGTCAGTGCTAATACACCTGTATCAAAAATATTTCCATGATCGTTATTATTTTGTGCGGCAAAAGCATATATTACTTCTTCGCCAGGATTTAAATTGTCATCCACTAACTTTGCATGTTTCTTTGTTCGCCACCAGCAAATTGTTGATGGATATTTTTTTTTAAATTCTTTTATTAAATCGTACGCAGTAGCCATAGTTCCTCCTTATTAATCAATCATTCCAACGCTTTTTAATTTGCTTTCTAAGCTTGCTGAATTAATGTAACCGCTAATGCAATCTACTGATTTTCCTTTTTTAGTAAAGATTGTTAATGGAGTACCAAATCCTGAAGATAATGGTAAATCTTTTTCTTTACTATCAGTACATTTTGCAGGAATAACTAACTCTGATTTCATTATTTTTTCATATTCATCTTTATCAAATGAGTCTGAATCGATGTAATAAATATCAATGTTTTTCTCTTTTGCAATGTCATTGTAAACTGGTTTAAACTTATTACAATAATAACATGAATTTCTACCAAATACTGTCATAATAGTATTTTTACTTTTAATTGCTTTCATGTATTCTGCATAAGTAGAAACTGTTTTATAAGCGATTTCATCTTCTTCAACAACATGGTTTAAGTACTTATTTACTAATTTTGAAAGTTCTGTTTCAGATAATTCGTCATTAGATAAATAAACTGTACTTTTTTCATTTGTAATTATCCAAGTATCTTTTTTAAAGTTACTATTATCTTTTTGGAATTTTTCAATATCTTCATCGCTTAGTTTATCAAAAGCAATGAAATCAAATTCTGCTGGTGTACTATCAGTATTGTACTGTTTCTTTAAATTTAGCATAATTTCTTTTTTGCTTTCGTATGTTTCACTTGAGTCACCTACGTAAGATACTATAAAACCGCCCTTATTAACCAATTCTGAAAAACTATCATATTTCTTAATACTTGAAATATTATTTGCATTAAAGTAGTCAACAAAAATTGGTATTAAAAGTATTATTATTACAATGATTGCAATAATCCAGCTTTTTAATTTACTATTCATCATATACCTCCTAAAAATATTTTATCTTTTTTATTGATTTTTTTCAATATTTTCTTAGAAAAAAGCAATATTTTATAACCTATTTAAAATTTTTGTTCCTCTTGTTTTAATATTATTGGTTTTTCACTAAGAAGATCTTGTTGTTTTTTGGTTAAATATTTTTTTCTAATTACTACTCTATAAACATAATTTTTCATATATTCATTAGTTGCTTGCCAGTATCCTTGAATTCCATTGTTAGGACCCCAACTGTTTTCAAGTTTCCATCTTGTAGTTTGGCCATTAACGACATTTACTCCTGTTAAAAGCATTGCGTGAGCTCCTGGGACACTATTGGTTTTTAATATCTCGTTCCGGTTCATTGTTATATCTACGTTTAGTAATTCGCCATAACTCCTAGCTAAATCATTCCATAAACCATTTATTATATTGTTTGATGTAATACTGCATAGATAAACTGGTTCTTTGTTTTTAAGTTGTTTTATTACTAATCTTATAACAGCTTTTTCTGGTAGATTAAGAATTTTATAGAAGTCTTTTTCATACATTCTTTTATTATCTTCTAATTCGTAATAATTGTTATATTTTATTTTTTCATCTTCATAGCTTGATATTTCGATGCAGTCTTTTAGAAAGTCTTCACCAACAAACTTATTATAGAATTCTTTTGGAGTTAAATTTGGTTCTATATGATAATTGCCTTTTTTATCTGTATATTCAAAAGAAAATGTTTTTGGTGGTATACCATAGAATGTTACAAGTAATTTATATAATTTTTCTAAATACTCTTTTTTAATTTTTTTGCTTTCTTTAAGATTTTTTTCTACTGCTAAATAGAATTTTCTAATTAAGCGGGATATTATGAAATTTAAGTCTACTGTATTTGATGAATGATAATTTTCTGAAAAATTATTTTCTGGTACTATTCCATATTTATCTATTAAATCTACAAATTGGTAGAAGTAGCCACCATCACCTAGCCCGTTATTTAGAAGTCTTTCCATTTTTTCACTATATACTTTTTGACCTTCTTTAATTAATCTAATTATTCTTTCAAAAATATAATTAGTTTTTTCTAATTTATCGTAGAAGGCGATGTAACTCCCAGATAAAACAATATTGTCAATATTACACTTTTCAATAATTTGTTCTCTAATTAAATTTAGACCCGCAAATGCCCAGCATCTTCCTGATTTTTTTTGGTCAGTTACTTTGTGAGTGTTGATATTAATGTTAAAATCATTTTTTAAGACTGTGTCTTGGTCTGTTATTAAATCATTTAGAGAAACTTTATTTAAAATTCTATGCATTATTTTATTATTCTTATCTTGTAAAAGTTCCTCATTAATTTTTTCAATTTCTTCGTTATTTATCATAAGTACCTCTTTTCTAAAACTTTATTATAGAAATTGTTTTCATAAGTAGATTATATCATAATTTAATATATTTGATTGATTATAGTTTTAAGAAAATAAAAAAGCCCTTATATTTAGGCTTTAAATGCTATTTGGTGGAGCCGAGCGGACTTGAACCGCTGTCCAAAATACTTAAATTATATCTTCTACAAGTTTAGATAATTTATTATTTCATTAATATCTGCAAATTATCAAAGTATATATTAACTAAGTTTCTAAAATTTCATTTAAATAACGAAACATTACTTAAATATATTCCACTACTATGAACCGCTAACTTATATTGTGGAAAGTCAATAAGAAAGCAGTGCTTTGCAGCCAATTACTAGGCGAATGCTAAAGCTGTATTATAATTAGGTTTGTCAGTTATTTTAACTGTTTGCTATTTTAGGAATAGCCAACCACTTGCAAATATAATTCAATATATTCTGTCGAAACCATAAACGACCCCGTAAACCTTTATTAATTCTATCAAAAAAAAGACAAATAGTCAAATTAGTTTGTGAAGGAAAATTTAGGAATTAGTTTGATTTGTCTTTCTCTGCGATTTTTATAATATATTCGCCATCTTTTGAGTACATATATTTTTCTCTAGCATATTTTGCTACATATTCTTCGTCTTGAAGTTTTGTTACTTCACTGTTTAATTCTTGTTCTTCTTCTAAAAGAGATTGATATTTTGCTTCTAATTCTTTTGTTTCTTTGTTGTTACTTAAAATATCACTCCAGTATTTATAGCCAAATACAGCAAGATAAGCCAATATAGATAAACTTAATAATGAATAAATCAAAAATCTTCTTTTTGCTTTTTTTCTTGCCATATTTATTCTCCTTCATTATGAATGATAACACAAAATATGGTTTTTGAAGATAATTTTTTTTATTTTTTTAGTTTCTTTACACTTTTTATGCCAAGTAGTATTGTAAGTATGCTCGTTATTTGCAATAGTGGATAAAATTTACCATTATTCAATTTATAAAGAATATATAGATATAGAGTTGATAAAATGAATAAAGCTAGTGTGAAAATAACTCTATATGATTTTATTTTATAGATCAGTAAAGTAAAAATAAAAGTGTAAATTATTGTATATAATATAAGAATTAACTGATTCATTTAAATAATTTCATTAAAATACTATTGTCTTTTTGAACTGTATCACTATAAGAAAAACTGTTGATTTGACCTTTTATAGAAACATTTCCTTCAATGGTATCTAGTTTTATCATTTCTAAATTTTCACCTTTAATAATAATATTGCCCATTATACTGTCTAAGTCAAATTCTTTTTCGTCAAAGCTATTTATTTTCTTTATTCCACTGATTATGATATTTTTTCTATCATTTAATTTTATAACATGTGTAAAAGATGGTACATCAATCATTTTATCCATAGTATCCTCCTAGTTTAATTATATTATTACTAGAGTGTATATATGAAAAAAAGATTTGCGTTTTTGCAAATCTTATGCAGCTTTGTTGAATTCTTCAATAATAGCATCTTCAAATTGTTTACGAACATCTGGATTAATTGGATGAGCGATATCTCTATAACCACCAGTTGCAGTTTTTCTACTAGGCATAGCAATAAATAGTCCATTATCTCCTTCAATAATTCTGATATCATGTACTGCGAATGCATCGTCTAGTAACACTGAAGCTATTCCTTTCATTCTTGAGCCTTCTTTTTCAATTTTACGAACAGTTACAGATGTAATTTGCATAATATTCACTCCTTCTAAGATCTTTAACCTAATTTAATTGTAAACTATTAAAAATGAAATTGCAATATATTTTATAAAAATGTAATAAAAATGTCGTTACTTAAAACATCAGCATAAGAATAACTTCTTTTTTCTATACCGTTATCTACTATAAATACGTGTGAATATATTTCAGATACATTTCCATAAAAAACATCGTTTTTATTTCTTGTTTCTTTGGAAACTACTTTTATTTCTTTGTTTAGATACTCTTGTATACTTCTTTTAATTGTATCAATCATCTAGGATACCCCACATACATAAGTCCATTACACTTAATTCCTCCTATCCCATTTGAACCATATTTTGTTTTGTTTAAAGTTTCAATAAGGTCAATGCTTTTGCCTTTTTCAGTAAGTGCGATGGTTGTTGCGATGATTGCTGGATCTAGGGCATGTATGTTAATACGTTTAGGACTTGATGCAAAATTAGCACCACATTTTAATAACTCTTCATAGTCACTTTGACAAGCGCCAGCGATAATTATTAATTTTTCGTTGTTTTTTTCATATTGTCTAGCTTTCTTTACCGCTTCACAAAAATATTTTGAATTTCGGTAATTATTAATATTGTTTTTATTACCCTTTTTTGAATAGAAGGCATCATGACCAGTAATTATTAAAATGTCCGGATTATATGTACTTAGATAGTTTTCTATTTTTTTACCTAATTCTTCTTCTTTGACGACCTTACCGATAGCAAATAAATTATATTTTTTATAAAAATTTAGGCACCTTGTAAGATATTCTTTATCACCATCTAACTGCATTATTTTGGGTGGCATGTAGAAATAACTGCTTCTGTCTAAAATTTCTAGATCATCAATACTATCTTCAAAATTATCTTCACTTGAAATTTTTGCAGGTGCTAAATCTAAAATATCACTGTCAGCATATAATCTTACATTTTTTCCTTTTAAATAGCAAATATTTTCTTTGATATTTATAATCTTAAAAACGGTATCGTTGTTATAACTGTTTCGTGTGACGTAGTCGCCTTTTTGAAACTTCATTTTGGCTCACCTCTAAAAAATTTTATGTTTAGAATTAAAAAAAAATTCTAAATTACTTTAGAAATTTCTAAAAATACAGCTAGTGGAATATCTTCGGCGCGATTAGATAAGCTTAGGTTATGCTTCTTTAAAACCTGCTCAATTGCAGATAAGTTATAATTTTTTAAATTGTTTTTTAGAGTTTTTCTCTTATATAGGAAACTGGCTTTAATAAGATTATTAAATTTATCTTTGTCAGTTATTTCTACTTTTGCTGGTGATAATTTGATAATGCTGCTATCTACTTTAGGGACTGGATAAAAGCATTCTTTACTAACATCAAATAGTTTTTCTACATTATAGTAACTATTAATGTATACAGTAAAATATCCATAGTCTTTTGTTTTTGGTTTTGCGGATAGTCTATTTGCAACTTCTTTTTGTACCATTAAAATTATTGCTTTTATGTCTATATTTGAATCTATTATTTTTGTAATAATTGGTGTTGTTATATAGTATGGGATGTTTGCAATGATGTAAAGGTTTCGGTAAGAATAACCACCAAGTATTTCATTTAAGTTTAAATTTAAAAAGTCTTCGTAGATAATTTTTGTTTTCTCATTAGTTATTTGGTCTAATTTTTCTTTTAAAGACCGATCTATTTCTATTGCAAGAATTTCACAGTTGTATTCTTTTAATTTTTTTGTTAGATTGCCACTGCCTGGACCAATCTCAATTATCAAATCTTTATCAGTTATGTCTGCAGATTTTTTAATTTTTGTTAAGATGTTTTCATCGTATAAAAAATTTTGCCCGTATTTTTTTTTATATTTAATTTTTTCCATAAATAACCTCGTTCATATCATATCATATTTTTAATTAAAATAAAAAAGTCAAGATGACTTTTTATCTATTATAACCAAATCTTAGTATGTTGTAAGAAATATTTCTTCTTCCTATTGTAGTTAGGGCTATTTCTTCGTTTTCAACTAACAAGTCTAATGCCGTGCCAGTAACCCCTCTATCTAGTACTATCGCAGTTATATCTTCGTTATTTAATTTAAATTCTACGATTGATCCACATGGCAGACTAGTTGATGAAGCAACAATTCTAACTGTTCCATAATCTTTATCATCTATTCTGGTTGTTCCATCAAGGACATTTTGACCAGTACAGCCTAAAGTTCCTCCACATAATGGGCAATTAGCTGCATAACCAGTTAATACACCATTATAAACGTCTAAAGGATAATATAAATCCTGTCTATTTATTTCATCTATTTTTAACGCCATTGCATGTAAATCTAATGTTTTATTTAAATTATTATTTGAGGTTTTTGCCTCTTGTTTTGTAATACTTACTTGGGTACTTATTAACGAAACAATTAGAATTAGTGCAACTTGAATTAAGCGATATAATTTTTTCATTCTTTCACCCTAATGTTAGTTTATCATATTCAATTATTATTGTCAAAAAGTGATGTGTAGTTTTTTTCTAATTCTGCTTCAAGTTCTTCAAGTGATAAATTTAATACTTCAGCTAATTTAATTGCGGTGTATTTAATATACTTAGGTTCATTTTCTTGTCCGCGGTAGGGCTCTGGTGTAAGGTAAGGTGCATCTGTTTCTAGCAAAAACGAACTTATTGGTAAGTCTTTAATTTCTTCTTTAAGTTTAGAATTTTTGAAAGTTAAAGTTCCCCCAATTCCTAGTTTATAACCCATTGATAGTAAAATATTTGCAGTTTCTTTACTGCCACTAAAACAATGAATAATGCCTTTTGTGGAAAATTCTTTTAATGTATCTATTAAATCTTTAGTTGCTTCTCTATTGTGGATAATTGCTGGTTTTTGGTTATCTTGTGCTATTTGAAGCATCTGTTTTAACAACATTATTTGTTTTTCTTTATTTTCTTTGTTGTGATAGTAGTCTAACCCGATTTCTCCTACGGCAATTATTTTCGGATGATTTATATTTTTTTTAATAAATCCTATTGTTTTTTCGTAATTATCATCAATATTATCAGGATGCAATCCCAGTGCTCCATAAACATTTGGATATTGGTCTACTAGTTTTAAAACGTTTTTGTTTGATTCTAAATCATACCCATTTACAATTATTCTTTTTAAATTATTCTTTTCTAAGGCTTTTAAGATTTTATTATAATTTTGGTACTCTTCTGGAAGAACGTGACAATGAGTATCTGTCCAATTATTCATTTTCTATCCTTTGAAATAAAACCTCTGCTTCATTTACTCTTTCACTGTCATATTGTCCAAATGCAGAAATTGTATCGAATGATGTTTTTGTAGTATTAATTTGACTAAATATTTTCTCCGCTGTTTGTGGTATAAATGCTTGTAAAAGTACGGTTTCTATTCTGATACTTTCTATAAGATTGTATAGAACAGTTGCTAGTCTATCTTTTTTAGTTTCTTCTTTTGCTAGTAACCATGGTGTGGTTTCATCTATATATTTATTACATCTTCTGTATGCGTTAAATATTTCTTCTAGAGCATCTGCTACTTTTAATTCATTCATTTTATTTTTTACTAAATTTACTGAGTCTAAAACTTTTTTCTTTAGGTCTTCGTCAACTCCTTCGTTAACATTTTTATTTTCTATGTGGCCATCAAAATATTTTTTAGCCATACCTATGGTACGATTTACAAGGTTTCCTAGAACGTTAGCAAGATCACTATTGATGCAGTTTTCTAAAAGTTCCATTGTGAAGTTACCATCACTAGCAAAAGGGATTTCATGTAGTAAGTAGTATCTAACTGCGTCTACACCATATTTGTTTACTAAGTCATCAGCATAGACAATGTTTCCTTTACTTTTACTCATTTTATCTGATGCGAATAATAGCCATGGATGACCAAATACTTGATGAGGAAGTTCTAGACCTAAGCAATGGAGCATAATTGGCCAGTATATTGTGTGAAATCTTAAAATATCTTTTCCTATTATGTGAATATTTGCTGGCCAGTACTTGTAAAATTCTGGTGATGATTCACCGTCAGGGTTATACCCTATGAATGTTATATAGTTTGATAATGCATCTATCCAAACATAAACTACATGATTTGGGTCAAAATCAACGGGAATTCCCCATTTAAAACTTGTTCTTGATACACATAAATCTTGTAACCCAGGTTTGATAAAATTGTTAATTATTTCATTTTTTCTTGCTTCTGGTTCTATAAAATGTGGATGATTATTAATGTAGTCTTCTAACCAACTGGCGTATTTACTCATTTTGAAGAAATAAGCTTCTTCGTTTTTCTCGTGTACTTCACGACCACAGTCTGGACATTTTCCGTCTACTAATTGAGATTCGGTCCAAAATGACTCACATGGGGTACAGTAAAGTCCAGAATAATTTCCTTTGTATATATCCCCTTGTTCATAAAATTTCTTAAATATTTTTGCTACAATTTCTTTGTGATGAGGATCTGATGTTCTTACAAATTTATTATAACTTGTATTTACGCAGTCCCAAATCTTTTTGATTTCGTCGGCGATATTGTCTACATATTTTTGTGGTTCTATTCCAGCTTCTTTGGCTTTTAATTCAATTTTTTCACCATGTTCATCTGTTCCAGTTTGAAAATATACATCGTATCCTTCTAATCTTTTAAATCTTGCTATCGCATCAGCTAAAACAATCTCGTAGGTGTTTCCAAGATGTGGCTTAGCAGAAGTGTAAGCAATTGCTGTTGTTAAATAAAATTTTTCCATAAATATTCCTTCCTTCTATAATTTTATGCAAAGAAAAAAATCATAAATTAAGGACGAGATATTTTCCCGCGGTACCACCTTAATTCATGATTAATCATGCACTCATATCTTAACGCGATTAACGTTTAAACTCCGGACTCATGTTCATATACAACTATTAATTCTTTTTCACCATCCAAGAACTCTCTGTTAATTTTTGTATACTACTCTTTCCTTCTTCGTTTAATAAGTGTAATTTATCATAGTTTTTTTATAAAATCAACTATTATTTAAATAGATACTTATTATTTTTGATAAAAGTTTACATAAATTTTGAGTACTTTGATGTTCATTATTTTCTGCATATAAGCTAAGAGTTCCGATTTGAACGGAATTGTTATAGATTGGCTCTGTTATATTTAGTTTATCGTTAATGCTCCCAACTGATATTACTAAGTTATCATTATCTTTTATTTTGATTGGTATTTTATATACTTCATAAAATGTATTTGCTAAGCTTTCTAAATAATTATTATAGTTAATTAAGTAGGAATATTTTTTTATTATGACGTTTTCTTTAATTAACTCAATGTGGATATTTTCGTTATCTTTTATTTTGAGTTGATTTCTTATTTCCTTAGGAATTACTACTCTTCCCAATTCATCTATTTTTCTTATAAATCCTTGTTCTTTCAAACTTCATCACTATTATATTTTGCGTTAAAACTTTAATTATATACTAAGAAATATCATTTATAATTTCTTGCAATAATTCGGTAAGGTAATATATATAGTGTTTTTCTAGGTTTGTTGTTGGTAAGGATATTATGATTCTTTTAGAAAAGTATCTAATTTTAAATTTCGGATTAATATTGTACATTTTTAAGAATAATTTTTCGCCATTTATTTTTGATGAAAATTCTTCAGGAATATAAATCTCAATATGATTATGATTTTCTGTAACTTGTTTAATCTTTAATTTTTCTGCTAGTTTTTCAAACCATTCCTCATACATATAGATTTCTAGGTCTTCATCAATTTTACCGAATCTGTCTTCCAATTCATTTTTTACTTGTTCTAAAGTTTTCTTATTTTCAATAGTATTTATTAGTTTGTGAATTTCAATCCTTACACTTTCTTCTTCAACATAGTTTGTTTTTATATGTGTATTTACATTTATTAGTGATGGTTTGTCATCGGGTTCTTCTTCACTAGGTAAGCCTTTAATATTTCTAATTGCTTCTTCTAGCATTTTTGTGTATAATTCAATTCCAACGCTGTCTATAAAACCTGCTTGCTCGCCACCTAAGATATCTCCAGCACCTCTAATTGATAAATCTCTCATGGCTATTTTGTATCCACTTCCTAGTTCAGTAAATTCTTTAATTGATTTAAGTCTTTTAATTGCCGTTTCTGTTAAAGTTTTACCTTTATTATATGTTAAATAAGCATAGGCGATTTTATTACTTCTACCTACTCGGCCCCTTAATTGATATAGCTGGCTTAAGCCATAGTTTTGAGCATTTGAGATAATCAATGTGTTAACATTTGGAATATCAATTCCTGTTTCTATGATTGTTGTACATACTAATACGTCATATTCATTATTAATGAACGATTCTATGATACTTTCACTCTCGTGTTTTGTTAATTGCCCATGAGCATAGCAAACCCTTGCTTCTGGCACTAGTTTTTTAATTTTTTGAGTTTCACTTTCTATGTTTTTAACATTATTATATAAATAAAAAACTTGTCCTTTTCTTGATAATTCTTTATAAATAGCATCTTTGATTAATAAATCATTTTCCTCTACTACATATGTTTGTACAGGATATCTATCTTGAGGAGCAGTATCTAAAATAGATAAGTCCTTTATTCCGGACATAGCCATTTTTAATGTTCGGGGAATCGGTGTTGCGGATAAAGTTAAAATATTAACATTCTTTTTTAGTTCTTTTAGTTTTTCTTTTTGAGCTACACCAAATCTTTGTTCTTCGTCAATTATTAATAATCCTAAATTTTTATATTCAACTTTAGAGTTAAATAACTTATGAGTGCCAAATATAATATCAATTTTACCATTAGCAAGATCCTCACAGGTATTTTTAAAATTTTTAGGTGTAGTAAATCTGTTTATTAATCTTATATTTATAGGAAATTCCTTAAATCTTGATAAAGCACTTTCGTATTGTTGTTTTGCTAAAATGGTTGTTGGACATAAATATGCAACTTGATAACCATTCATGACAGTGTTAAAGATTGCCCTAAATGCTACTTCTGTTTTACCGAATCCTACATCTCCACAAAGTAATCGATCCATTGGAATATCTTTTTTTAAATCATTTAAAATATCTTCAGAACATTTAATTTGGTCCTTCGTGGCTTCGTATGCAAAATTTGATGCAAAAACAATTTCTTCAGGAAATGTTTGATATTTAGGAGATTTTAAAAGTGATCTTTCGGCGTATAGTTTAACTAACTGTTCTGATATATCATTTAATTTTTTCCTAATAGAGTTTTTAGTTTTTTGCCAATTTACAGAATTTAATTTATTAATTTTAGGTACGGTTCCTTCTGCATCTGAGTATTTATATACACTGGTTATTTTTTCTACTGGGATGTAAACTTTGTCATTACCAGCATAATTGATTAAAATATAATCTTTTTTTATACCACTTTTTTCTAGAGTTATAATTCCGCCATATATTCCAATGCCATGAACTGCATGAACGACATAATCACCTACTTTTATATCGTTAAAATCTTTAATTTTGCGCCCAATTTTTATTGGGTTAGTATATTTTGAAATATTTGAATTTTTTTCTATATCATTTTCAGATAGATAGATGAAGTTTCCGTAAATAAAGCCATGGTTTAAAGAGCCTATTTCTATCGTAAGATTACTATCTACATATTTTGAAAGTGTTTCTTTTAAAAATTCATATAATGATTTATTCTTCACAACAATTCTAATTTGCTTTTTTTGTTGCAAATTTTTTTCAAGATATTTTTTTAATAGTTCATAATTGCCACTAAAATTTTCAATATTTTCACTTTGAATATTTAGCACGTTTGGTTTATTAAATGAAAAAATATTACATGTTTTTACTGTTTTTATATCGTCATAATGAAATAATTCGGCTTTGTATTCTGGATTTTGCTCCTTGTATTCCATCATTTGAGTTTCCAATTGTTTTATTCCTTGATCTATTAATTCCGAATCTACTTTAATTAAAATTGGGTCATTTAGTAAATCAATTATTGAAATATTATTATTTGATTTTATTTCTTGGTATGGTAATATTTCTATGCTGTCAATGTCATTTTTAGAAAGCTGAGTTTCAGCATCAAATTCTCTAATTCGCTCTATTTGATTTCCAAATAGTTCTATTCTAACTGGATTATTAAAATTATAAGGAAAAATGTCTATTATATATCCTCTTAATGAGTATTCACCAGTTGATGTAACAATTGAGCTTTTTGTATAGCCAAATTCAAATATTAATTTTTCTAAGTTTTCTCTTTTAATTGTTTCATCTTTTTTTAGTTTTACGTTTAATTTTTTTATGGTTTCTTTGTTTGGAACATATTTTAAAAATCCCATTATATTGGTCACAATCATTTTTTTCTTTTGTGAATTGATTTCATTAAGTGTTTCTAATCTTTTTACTTTTAATTCGGGTGATACGGCTAAGGCAACAGATGTTAAATATTCATCCATTGGAAAAAGAAAAACATCGTTATTATATGCTTTTAATTCGTTAAAGATACTCGTAGCTTCATACAGCGAATTTGTAAGAACAAGTGAATCACCAGTTCCTTCTAAGTGTTTTTTTAAAATAAATTGTGTTTTTAATTCATCTGCTAAGCCTGAAATATTTTGAGCATTTAATATTTTATTTAATTCCTCGTTTAGCATCATTTTTTATCATCTCTAATTATATTTATTCATAAGTTTTTCTTTTGAAGTATTATCAATAAAATCATTTATTATGTTTATATACTTCTCTTTGTTTGATTCTAATTGTTCAAATTCTGTGTTTTTAAAATTGCCAATCACAAAATCTATTGTATCTTGTTCAGGCTTTGATATTCCTATTTTTAATCGTAAAAAGGAATTTGTTTTTAGTGACTCAATAATTGATTTAATACCATTGTGACCACCATCACCGCTAGTATATTTTATTTTTGTTTCTCCTAGTGGCAGATCTAAATCATCATGAATGATTAATACTTCATCAGTTGGAATTTTATAATAATCTATATAATACTTAACAGCTTGACCCGAAAGATTCATGTAAGTTTGTGGTTTTAAAAAAATAATATCTTCTCCATTTATTTTTGTTTTGTAATATAAACCGTTATTTAGTTTTTTCCAAGGTACTTCTCCTAAATACATATCTAATATTATAAAACCCATATTGTGTCTGGTTCTTTCATATTTTATTCCTGGATTGCCAAGTCCACAAATTAATTTCATTTACATCACCTACTTTTTAATTATTGGTTTTAAAACTTTTACGTCATTTTTGCAATCTTTTTTGGCTTCTATTAAAACCATAGAACTATTAGCATCAATGCTTGAATAAACAAACTGCAATTTTTTTATACCAAAATTGTATTTATTTAAATAATTAATTATCTCTATTAATCTATCAGATCTATGAACTATATAAAATTTTCCTTTTGCCTTTAATTGTTTTGTGGCTATTTTTATTATATCCTCTAAAGTAATTTTTATTTCATGACGCGCTATTGATTTTATTTCATTTTCATTTATTATTGAATTTTTGGTATATTTAAAATATGGTGGATTGCATGTTACTATGTCAAAATTATTTCCCGGGAAATAATTTAATGAATTTTTTACATCATCATTAATTATTTCAACGTTATCTATTTGATTAACTTTTATTGACTTAACTGCTAGTTCAAATATTTCTTTTTGTAATTCAAAGCCATATATTTTTATTTTTTTATTTTCTGATAATATAATTGGTACAGGAGCATTTCCAGTACATAGATCTAAAACTAGTTTATCTGTAAAATTAAATTCAACAAAATTTGCTAGTAGAAGACTATCTAATGAAAATTTAAAATAATCTTTTGACTGATATATTTTAAAACCAGTATCATATAAGTCATTTAATTCGCAGTTATTCATTTAATGTGTATTCCTTAATTTCGTTACCAAAATTCACTTTATACTTTTTATTTAATACATCTAAAAATATTACTGTACCAACTTTATCTTCAATTTTAACCTGTTGCCCTATTGTTGGTAATAATGAACGATGGTCTTTATATACTTCGTCTTCATAAGCTAAACAGCATAATAATCTTCCACAGCATCCATTTATTTTTGCTGGATTTAGAGCAATATTTTGATTTTTGGCCATATTTATAGATATAGTATCTATTTTGTTTAAATATTGTGCACAACATAATTTTTTTCCACAAATGCCTATACCGCCAATTTCTTTTGCCTTGTCTCTAACTCCCATTTGATGAAGTTCAATTCTAGTTTTATATTTTGCGGCTAACACTTTTACTAAATCTCTGAAATCTACACGTTCGTCTGCTATAAAATTTATTAATAATTGTTTTCGATCAAAAGTAAATGCTGCGTCAATTAGTTGCATTTTTAAATTTAGTTTTTCTGCTTCTTTTCTTGCATCAGTTATTGCTTGTTTTGCATCTTTTAAATTTTTTAAATATGTGTTGTAATCTGCTTTTGTGGCAATTCTTTTTACTTCTTTAATAGGGGTTTTTTTATTTCTATCTTCAAAGTCAAAAACTTTGCCAATTTGTTCTCCTTTTTCAGTTTCAACTATAACATAGTCGCCAATTTTTAAATTTATATCTTTAGCATCAAAATTATATACTTTACCATTATCTTTAAATACTATACCGCATATATTCATATTAATTCCCCAATTCTATTGATATTTTATCTAGTATTAATTCTAGATTTACATGATTATTTAACATGTCAATACATTTCTTTAATTGTAAAATTGTATTAACTTTTTTTTGATCAAGCTTTGAATCATACAAGTTATTTATAATTTCATTAATTATATCGATTAAATCATTTCGATCATAACTTTTAAACTTTTTTAATAGTAACATTATATCACAAGTTGAAGCATTGTACATCTCTAGGATTCTTTGAGCTTCTTCTTTTAGGTTATCACTAATTTTATATTCTTTTTGAGAATAAAATAGTGTACATCTACTACGAATAGTCGGTATGATTAAGTCTATATCTTCGGTTAAAAGAAAGCCTAATGTGTTTGCTGCCGGTTCTTCTAAGAATTTTAATAGTTTATTATTAGATGAGAGATTCATTTTTTCGGCATTAATTATAAAATAAACTTTGTAGGTATCATCAAACGTTTTTGTTAAAAATTTTTCTTGTAATTCAAGTATTTTTGTTTTATCAATAATATTATTATCTGGTTTAATGACTATAACATTATTGTTATTTTCTAATTTTACGTTATTTAATATTTGATTTTTTTTTAACGTTTCATATATTTTTTCTACAAGATTTTCATAATTACTTGTTTCAATCAAAAAAGCATGAGATAGTTTTTTCTCATGAATACTTTCTTCTAAAAATTCTATAATGTTCTTTTTCATATAAATCTATATTAGAAAGATGAAACTTATCGTTAAGGTGATTAATCCTGGTAGACCAAGAATTGCCGTAGTAAGAACTGTAAAATAGTTTATTGGTATTATTATATTAAAACCTCTTATTATTAAATCCAAACTGTATATAATTAATATAGAAAATAATAATTTTTTTAAGATTTTTATTATCATTTTTTCACCTAATTAATACTATGTTTTATTTTAATAATTATTCTGATATGTTTCTTCTATCTTCAAATGCCCTTTCTAGAGTTAATGAATCTAGGTAATCTATTTCGGTACCTACTGGAATTCCATAAGAAAGTCTAGATACTTTAACTTTATATTTTTTTAATAAAATATTAATATATTGAATGGTTGTTTCACCTTCTATTGAAGGCTTTAATGCAATTACCACTTCTAAATCTTTTGATTTATTCTCTTTACATTTTTTTATTAGACCATCAATATTAATATCATCTGGCCCAATACCATCTATCGGTGATATTAGCCCGTTTAATACTTGATAAACACCATCATATTTTCCCATTTTTTCAAACATAAAAACACTTTTATAATCTTCAACTACACAAATTTTATTTTTATTTCTAACAGGATTAGAGCAAATTATGCATTCTTCTTCATCGGTTATAAATCCACACGTTTTGCAATTATGTAATTTTTTTTTGGCATTTTGCATGCTTAATGCGAAATGATCAATTTCATCTTGACTTTGTTTTAAAATTGTTAATGCCATTCTTTCTGCTGATTTATCTCCGATTCCCGGCAGTGTTTTAAAACTTTCAATTAATTCTTCTAGAACTTTTGGATAAATCATTATAATAACCCATTTAATCCGTTAGCGTATGCACCAAGTTTTTTTTCTTTTTCTTGTTCTATTTTGGTTACGCTTTCATTAAAAGCTAATTGTAACATATCTTCTAAAGTTTCTATGTCATCTGCATCATTTAGTGTGTCTTTTAAAATTTTGATTTTTTTAATTTTTTTTGAACCATACATTTCTACCTCTACAAATTCGTTTTTAGTAGTAAATACGATTGAGTTGATTTCGTCTTGTTTTTTTTGAATGTCCTTTTGAATTTTTTGGGCTTGTGCCATTAAGTTTTGCATATTCATATTTTTTTCTCCTTACTTTATTTCAACTAATTCTTCACCAAATATTTCCATTGCATCATTTTTTTCTGTATTTTTTTCTTCTGGCTCTGTTGTTTCTGGAATATATTCGTAAATTTTATTTTTATTTTTAATAAAATTATTTTTTGTTTCTATCCATTCTTCCGATGATAAACATATTATTTTATAATCTTTTTCAAATTTGTTTTTTAATTCTTGTTCAATATGTTCTAGGTTACTATTAAAAATTATCGTACCAGATATAGATGGATGTGAAAATAAAACATTTATATTTGAGGCTACTTCAATATTTACATCTTCAATTATTGAATATAAATCTATATTAGAAAATTTTAATTTCTTTTTTAATTCTTCCCAAATATTGCTAAATTGTTCTTTATAAGTTTTACTTGCGCCTACAAATGAATTATTGGAACGAATTTTTTTTAGTTCATCTAGTGAATTATTTGTTTTGTTTATTAAGTTTGATTTATTTTCTTTTTCTAAAGTTTGAAAGTCATCTTCTTCTTGTTTTGAATTTTTGATTTCAGTTGTTTTTGATGTTTTTAGTTCTTCGCTGTTAGAAATTATTTCCCGGGAAATAATTTTTTCCTTGATTTCATGCTGGGAAATATAACTTAATATAGTTACTTCAATCAATTTTAATCCTTCTTTTTTTAAATAACAATTAGAGATATCAAAGGATAATTTTTTGATAGTTTCTAAACTATAATTAGTTAATATTACATTTTTTTTATTTATAATGTTAATTTCTTCTTTATAAAGAAAATCTATTATTTTTGAAATAATTAAATTAACATCTAATCCTTGACTTTCTATTTCATTAAATATATTTATTATTTCGTCCAGTTCGCTATTATTTAAAAATTTAAATATATTTTCAATAGTGTCATTTCCTATTAATCCAAAGCATTCTTGAATTGTTTTAACTGTTATTTTAGTGTTTTCTTTTGATAATTGATCCAAATATCCTAAGGCATCTCTTAAACCACCATCTGCTAGTTCTGCTATGTAATCGCTAGCTTCGTCTGATATTTCTATTTGTTCTTCTTTGGAAATTGTTAGTAATCTTTGTTTAATTACATCTTTTGTGATTTTTTTAAACGTATATCTTTGACATCTTGATAATACTGTTATTGGGATTTTTTGTATTTCAGTTGTAGCAAGTATAAATATTACATGTTTTGGTGGTTCTTCTAGAGTTTTTAAAAATGCGTTCCATGCACTTTGTGATAGCATGTGTACTTCGTCTATAATATAAATTTTATATTTGCTGAATGTCGGAAGAATTTTTACGTTGTCTCTCAATTCTCTTATTTCATCAACCCCATTATTTGATGCTGCATCTATTTCTATGATATCTGGGTTTTCATTAAAATTTAAACATGATTGACATTGTCCACAAGGAATTCCATCTACCGAATGTTCGCAATTAATTGCTTTTGCAAATAATTTTGCAGTTGATGTTTTTCCGGTTCCTCTTGGACCACTAAAGCAGTATGCATGTGCGATTTTATCATTTTTTATGCTGTCTACAAGTATATTTTTTATAGCTTCTTGACCGCATAAGTCATTAAAGTCTTGAGGACGATATTTTCTATATAGTACTTTATATGCCATTTTTTCCTCCATGTCTTTATTATATCATTTTACGTAGTTTTTTCCAAAAATTATCAACTATTTTTTGATATTTTTTTAAGTATTCATTTTGATGCTGAATTTTAGTAAATTTCACTTTATTATATTGCTGTTTTGTTACCGGTTTTTCTAGTAAATAATATACTTGTGAGATTCTGCTTTCTTTAATTATTGCCTTACACATTTCACATGGTTCTATCGTGACATATAGCGTACATTTGTTCAGCCTCCATAATGATATTTTTTTGTTTGCTTTTTGAATTGCAATTATTTCTGCATGATTTAATGTTTTTTGAGTTATATTTCTTGTGTTGTAGGCTTTAGATATAATTTTTCCTGTTTGATTATCTACTATTAATGCAGCTACTGGAACATCATTTTTTTTAGCAGCTTTTTTAGATAATTTTATTAGTGTTTCTAGATATTTATCTTCCATAATTTATTCCTTAAAAAAAGTGCACATATTTAGAGGCAAATGTGGCTGCTTTCTTCCGAATCTGACCAGTTTATCGCATAAATATTGCACGAGATAATAATAACATATATATTTTTTTATTACAATGTTTCACGTGAAACATTGTGGATATTTTTTATCTAAGAATTATAACTTTATAAATTTATTTACTATGAGTTAAAATTTATATTATTTTTAATACTTATTTTATTATTTATAAATTAATATATGTTTCACGTGAAACATTGTGGATAATTTCTTTATATTTTAAGAGCAAGGTTTCACGTGAAACATAAAAAAAGAACAACTATTGTTGCTCTTTAATTTCATTTGTGGTTTCTTCTGCTTGAGTAGAATCTACATCATTTTTTTCTTTTAATATTAAGCTTACAGATGAAACTTTCTGATTTTCTTTTAAATTAATTAATCTAGTTCCTTGCGTTACTCTTCCAAGTTGAGATACTTGATCTAAAGGTAAACGAATAATTATTCCTTGATTTGTAATTATCATTAGGTCATTGTCATCTTTTACCTTCTTTATACTAGCTATATTACCATTTTTTTCGGTAATATTAAGGGCTTTTACACCTTTACTACCACGTTTTGTTTTTCTATATTCAGAAATTAGTGTTTTTTTACCATAACCATTTTCTGTTACTATCAAAATATTATCAGAGTCTTCCACATTTTCCATACTTACACATGATGCATCACCTAAATTAATTCCTTTTACTCCTGAAGCTGTTCTACCCATAACTCTAATTTCATTTTCATTAAATACATTCATACGACCAGTTGATGACGCAAGTAGTATATTTGAATCACCGTTTGTCTTTTTTACACCAATTAATTCATCATTGTCTTTAAGTTTTATACAAATTTTTCCAGTGGATCTTATACTATCAAATTCTTCTAAGTTTGTTCGTTTTATTAATCCTTGTTTAGTAGCTAAAATTAGGTATTTTTCTTTGTTTTTCACATTTAATTTTATTATATTACTTATTTTTTCATCTTTTTCCACAGGCAATAAATTAATTATTGGTAATCCTTTAGATTGGCGACTAAACTCAGGAATTTCATATCCCTTTAAACGATATACCTTACCTTTATTAGTAAATATTAATATATAGTCATGTGTAGATAGATTTAGCAAGTATTCCACAAAATCTTCATCATTGGTTGACATTCCCTTTACACCTACGCCACCTCTATTTTGAAGCTTGTAAGTGTCTGAGGTACATCTTTTAATATAACCATTTTTTGTTACTGTAATTATTATATCTTCTTCGGGTATTAATGATTCATCTTCTATGTAGTCAATTGCGGTCATATCTATTGATGTTTTTCTTTCATCACCGTATTTTGCTTTAATTTCTAGTAATTCTTGTTTGATTATAGATAATACTTTTTCTTCGCTTGCTAAAATTGATTTTAATTCGGCTATTTGCTTTAATAATGCGGCTAATTCAGCTTCTACTTTATCTCTTTCTAGGCCTGTAAGTCTTCTTAATTTCATTTCTAGAATTGCTTCAGCTTGAATTAGTGTTAATCCAAATTTTTTCATTAATGCTTCTTTAGCATTGTCATCATTTTTTGATTCTTTTATTGTTTTTATTACTGCATCTATATTATCTAAAGCGATTTTTAGACCTTCTAATATGTGTACTTGTTTTTCTGCTTTATCTAAGTCAAATTTTGTTCTTCTTATGATAATTTCTTTTTGATAATCTATGTATTTAGATATAATATCTTTTAATCCCAGGGTTTTAGGTACTCCGTTATCCAACATCAAGAATGTTATTCCATAATTTGTTTGAAATTGAGTATGCTTATATAGCTTATTTAATACTACTTGTGCATTTGCATCCTTTTTTAAGGTAATTGTTATCTTTATGCCTTCTTTTAAGTCTGTATGGTAATCAGAAATACCTTCTATTGTTTTATTATGAACTAACTCTGCAACTTTGTTTTTTAATTCTGATGTATTAACCCCATATGGTACTTCATCAATTATTATGTAATGTTTACCGTTTTTCTCTTCTATTTGAGCTTTACTTCTTATTGTGATTGTTCCTTTACCTGTTTCGTAAGCTTGTTTTATTCCGCTATTTCCTAGGATAATTCCGCCAGTTGGGAAATCTGGACCCTTAATGTGTTGCATTAAACCTAATACATCAATTTCTGGATTATCTATGTATGCTACACAGCCATCTATTACTTCTCCTAAGTTATGAGGTGGTATATTTGTAGCCATTCCGACTGCGATACCCATTGTTCCATTTACTAAAATATTTGGAAATCTTGATGGTAATACTGATGGTTCTTTTTCACTTTCATCAAAGTTTGGAGTAAAATTTACGGTATCTTTTCTGATATCTCTTAATAATTCTAGTGATATTTTTGATAGTCTTGATTCTGTGTATCTCATTGCTGCAGCGCCGTAACCTTCAATATTTCCGAAGTTACCATGGCCATCTACTAACATATATCTATAACTGAAGTCTTGAGCCATTCTTACCATAGCTTCATATATACTTGAATCTCCGTGTGGGTGATATTTTCCCATTACATCTCCGACTATTCTAGCACTTTTTTTATGTGGTTTGTCTGGAGTGTAACCAGATTCATACATTGAATAAAGAATTCTTCTATGAACTGGTTTTAAACCATCTCTTAAGTCTGGTAATGCTCTTGATACAATTACACTCATTGAATATTCTAGAAATGATGTTTTTACTTCATTTACTATGTTATTTTCTTCTAATCTATCTCTACTATGATCCATGCTATCCTCCTATATATCAAGATTTTCAACAAATGTTGCATTATCTTCTATAAATTTTCTTCTTGGTTCTACTTCTTCTCCCATTAATTTTGAGAAGATCTCATCGGCTTTCATTAAATCATCAACAGTTATTTTTCTTAACACTCTTGTATTAATGTCCATTGTTGTTTCATTTAATTCTTCTGCATCCATTTCACCTAAACCCTTCATTCTCATTACATCAGGTCTAGTTGTAGCTGGAAGGGAAGCCAAATACTCTGCTTTTTCTTCTTCGTTTAATACATATTTAATAGTTTTACCGTGTTTAATACAGAATAATGGTGGCTGAGCTGCATATACATGCCCTGCTTCTACAATAGGTCTAAAAAATCGATAAAATAATGTTAAAAGCAATACTCTAATGTGTGATCCATCGACATCGGCATCGGTCATTATTATAATTTTGTGGTACCTTAACTTACTTAAATCAAATTCTTGACCTATTCCTGTTCCAAATGCTGTAATAATAGTTCTAATTTCTTCGTTTCCTAAAGCTCTATCTAGTCTAGCTTTTTCTACATTTAGGATTTTTCCTCTTAATGGAAGTATTGCTTGTGTCATTGAGTTACGACCTTTTATTGCGCTTCCTCCTGCACTATCTCCCTCGACTAAGAATATTTCACTAATTGAAGGGTCTTTTTCTTTACAATCCACTAGTTTTCCACCAAAGTTTATTACATCTAAATCACTTTTTCTTCTAGTTAATTCTCTTGCTCTTTTAGCTGCTACGCGTGCTCTTGCTGCGGTCATACATTTTTCCATAATTAACTTGGCTTCTTCTGGATTTTCTAGTAAATATCTTTCAAAACCTTCTGAAAATACGTCATCAGCAATTTTTCTAACTTCGGCATTTCCTAATTTTGTTTTAGTTTGACCTTCAAATTGAGGATCTGGATGTTTACATGAGATGATCATAGTTAAACCTTCTCTAACATCTTCTCCTGATAGTGGGTCATCGTTTTCTTTTAAAAATTTATTTTTTTTGCCATAGTTATTAATTATTCTTGTTAAGGCTCTTTTTACACCATCTTCATGAGTTCCACCTTCATAAGTGTTTATATTGTTAGTAAAAGAATATACTGCTGAGTTATATGTTTCATTGTATTGAAGAGCTACTTCTATTGATATATTATCTTCTGATCCTGAAACATATATTATTTCACTATTTAGAGGGGTCTTATTGGCGTTTAACATCTTAACATACTCAATTATACCTCCGTGATATAAAAACTCTTCTTTGCGCTCAATATCGCGTAAATCTGATAGGATTATTCTTAACCCTTTATTTAAGAATGCTAATTCTCTTAAACGAGTCTTTAGTGTATCGTAATCATATACTGTTGTTTCTTTGAATATTTCTGGGTCGGCTTTAAATCTTACCGTTGTTCCAGTTCTGTCTGCTGAGCAAGTATCAATTACTTTAAGTTCACCTACTGGATGACCGCCATTTTCAAATCTTTGATAATACACTTCTCCGTTGTGATAGACTTTTACTTCTAACCACTCAGATAAGGCGTTAACTACGCTGGCACCTACACCGTGTAGTCCTCCAGATACCTTATATCCATGACCGCCGAATTTTCCTCCAGCGTGTAGCACGGTAAAGATTGTTTCTACGGTAGATAAACCAGTTTTCGCATTTTTACCGGTTGGAATTCCTCTACCATCGTCCCTTATTTCAATAACATTTCCTCTGTCTACAATAACTTCTATATCATCACAATATCCAGCTAAAGATTCATCTACTGCATTATCTACGATTTCCCACACTAAGTGATGTAATCCTTTTTCACTTGTTGTACCAATGTACATTCCTGGTCTTTTTCTAACGGCTTCTAACCCTTCTAATACTTGAATATCGCTATCATTGTATGTGTTTTCATTCATATTCTATCACCTTGATCTTTCCATTTTTTATTTTATAAACATTACAATTTGTTAATATTTTTTTACTGACTTTATGAATATCAGTTGTTGTTATAAATGTTTGAATGTCTTTATCTAAAAATTGTAATATATTATTTATTTTGTTTTTGTCTAGTTCACTAAATAAGTCATCTAAAAGTAATATAGGAGATTTTTTTAATACACTTTGACAATATTTTATTTCTGATAATTTATAAGATATTACTGCGTTTTTAGTTTCTCCTTCTGATAAATATGCTTTGATGTTTTGATTATTTATTTTAAATACATAATCGTCTAAATGAATTCCGATAGTTGTTTTGCCATAATTAATATCTTTCATAAGGGTTTTGTCAAAATCTTTAAGTAATTCTTCTTTTGTGAAATATTTAATATTTGTAATATATTCTATTGTTAGATTTTCACGATTTGTAATTTGATAAAATATTTCACTTATAAATGAGTTAATTGATTTAATATATTCTTTTCTTTTTTTATAAATTTTAAGATTTAAATTTACTAATTTTTCAGTGATTATATTTAAATAATTCTTTGGCAAAGTACTATTAATCATCATTTGTTTTAAATAAGTATTTCTTTGCTTTAAAACTCTATTATACGTACTTAACAGTATTAGATATTCATTATCAATAGATGATAAATCCATTGTGATCAGTTTTCTGTGAGCACTAGGATTATCTTTTATTAATTTCATGTCCTCTACACTAAACAAAATAACATTTATTTTTGATATATAGTCGCTTAATCTATTTATTTGTTTATTATTAATTTTAATATTTTTAGAATTTTGAGTTAAAATTATTTTATAATTATTTGTGGTTTCTTCTTTAATTTTACTTTCAATTATTGCAAAAGGTGTATTTTCTTTAATTAAAATCTCATCTGGAGCACGAAATGATTTAGTTAGTGATAAATAGTATATTGCTTCTATAATGTTAGTTTTACCACTACCGTTATTTCCAATAATTATATTTTTTGATTTTGAAAAATCTAATTCTAATTTTTCATAATTTCTAAAATTTGTTAATTTTAATTTTGCTATTTTCATTTTTTGCCCTCTTTTAGAATTAATAATAAACAAAATAGGTTTATACGTACTCCTATACCTAAAAACATTATATCATAAAATAACGCTTTTTTAAAAGAAAAAAGACAATTATTTGTCTCTTTTTTTAAATTTTTTCTCTAATAATAATGATTTACTTAATTGATTATTTATTATGTTGTAAGATACATCTAATTCTAGTACTTCATTATTTAAAAATTCAACTACACATTTGTCATTTTTCTTGTGAATACTGGATATGTTTGTTGAATTAATCCATGCACATTCTTTTAATCTTGGTGAACATGTAGGAAAAAATATTAGATTTTCTTCTTCTTTTACCATAATTGGTGCTTTATAAGAATAACCAGTTAATACTTCAGTTCCTTTTGCTCTACCTTGAATTGTGCTTCCATTTAATCTGCAACTTGATTCCATTAGCTTTGTGGCTTTTTCTTCAATCATATAACAGTCATGACTTTCATACACAATTGTTTTTTTCTTTCCTATTGGAAGAAGCGCTAATGTATCTTTAGAAACATTATAATTTTTGATCTTCTTCACCCCCTTGCCTTTTTTATATCAAAGAATTTTGTCGAAATTTGTGGAAATTTGTCGAATTATGAACAAAAAAATAAAAAAGTGAGATTTTTTTCTCACTTTAATAGGTCTTTATTGGTAATATTAACTGAATTAAAGACTCATCTTTTACAGATTTTAAGACAATTGGCTTTGAATCTGAGTTTAATAAAATTAGTAAATCTTCATCTTCAAATGTTCTAAGAGCTTCTAACATATATTTAGAACTAAAGGAAATTGCTATGTCTTCAGCAGTATTTTTATCAACTAAAATATTCTCTTCTGATTTACCAATTTCACTTGCATAAGATGAAACTATAAGTTCATTATTTTTAGTTTCCATTTTAACGATGTTTTTATCTTTACTTTGAGTTAAAAGTGCTGCTCTATCTATTGCTCCAAAGTAATTTGATAAAGATGTTGTTAAAATAATACTAAATTCGTTAGGTATTAAATTTGATGTATTTGGATATGTTCCATTTAATAGACTTGATTGAAATAGGTAGTTGTTGTATTTAAATAAAATTTTGTTAGTAAAGAAGTGGATTTCAACATTTTCTTCTGTGGTTAGTAATTTATCAAATTCGTTAATGTTTTTACCAGGAATAACAATGTTATAAGATTCGTATTCTTTGTCTAAAATGATATTCTTTTTAGCTAGTCTGTAAGAGTCAGTAGCAACACATTCTAAAACGTTTCCACTTATTTTTAAATTAATTCCTGTTAATAATGGTCTAGATTCTTGTGTAGATATTGCAAATATTGTTTGAGAAATAATCTTTTTTAAGGTTTCACTAGCAATAATAACAGGATTTTCTGTTAAATCTAGATTTATTTGTGGATAATCTTCTATATTTAAACAATTTAAGTTATAGATAGTGTTTTCTGTACTAATAATAACTTTTAAATCTTCTAATACTTCTATATTAATGTCAGTATTTGGTAGTTTTCTAATTATATCTAATAGATATTTACTTTGTATTACTGCTTTACCAGTGGCTTCTATGTTTTTAATTTTCTCTTTTGGAATAAAGTTTTTAATTACTAAGTCACTATCACTTGCAGTTAAATGAAGTCCTTCATTTGTTAGTTCAAATAAAACTCCATTTAGTATAGGAATAATATTTCTTGGTGAAATTGCTCTCATAACATTACTTAAACTTTCTAATAGGGTATTTTTTTCAATTAATAATTTCATTTTTTTATTTCCTTCTTTCTTTTTATTTTTTTATTATTATTAGTGTTGAAAATGTTGAAAAGTTTATTTTTTCCCACTAATTCAATTAAAATTTAATGTTTATATTTTGGTGAAAACTTTTTTAATTAACAATTTTGTTTTTTATTTCTTCTAAAACTTGTCTAATATTGTTTTCATCGTTTTGAACTTCATTAGTTATTTTATCGTAAGAATGCAATACTGTTGAATGATCGCGGTTACCAAATTCTAATCCAATTTTTGTGATTGTTTCACTAGTAGTCATTCTACATAAATAAATAGCAATTTGCCGAGGATAATTGATGTTTGCAGTCCTTTTTTTACTTTTTAAATCTTCTATTGTTATTTTATAGTAGTCTGCAACTGCTTTTTGTATTCGCTGAATATCATTAGTTATATATATAGATTTACCAATGTAATCTCTTAGGGCGTCTACAGCAAATTCTAGCGTTATTTCTTTTGGACACATCATTGCGGCATAAGCATATAATCTAGTTATTGCTCCTTCAAGGTGTCTAACATCGTTTTCACAGTTTGTGGCAATGTATTCAATTACTTCGTTTGGAACCATTTTAGCTACTTCATGTCCTGTCATTTTATCTTTTAATATTTTGCATCTTAAATCAAAATCTGGTGGATAAATACTTACAGTAAGTCCCCATCTAAATCTTGTTAATAATCGTTCTTCAAGTACTTTTAAATCATCTGGTGACCTATCAGAACTAATTATAATCTGTTTATTAGAATCATATAAAGTAGTAAATGTGTGAAAAAATTCTTGCTGAGTTTTGGCGGCTCCACCTAAAAATTGAATGTCATCTATTATTAAAACGTCTATATTGCGATATTTTTCTTTAAAACTATTTACTACATCGTAGTTATTTTCTTCTTTTTTATTTATACCAATAAAATCAGAAATAAATTCTTCACTGGTGACATATAAAACATTTTTATTACTGTTTTGTACTATATAATTACCAATAGCGTGCATTAAATGGGTTTTTCCTAGACCGCTTTTTCCGTATATAAATAATGGATTATAAATTTTTCCAGGTTGTTCTGCTACTGCTAAGGCTACGGTTTGCGCAAATCTGTTGCTCTCCCCTATTACAAAATTTTCAAATGTATACTTAGGATTTAAATTTGAATTAAAGTTATTATTAGTGTAATCTTCGTCTTCAATATTTAGAACCTCTAAAGGCTTTATTTGCTCTTTATCCACAAATTCAATGTCATACGTTGTTCCAGTGATACTTCTTAATATTTCTTCTATCGTATCGTAATAATTTTCATTTAAGATTTTTATATGAAATAACATGGGAACTTGAATGGTAATTTTTCCATTACTTATATCAATCATTTTGGTGTCTTTAAACCAAGTATTATAAGTAATGTCTGTCATTTTGTTTTTTAAGATATTAAGTGTTTCATTCCATAACATATTTTTATCCATTCCATCACCCCACTTGATAAATTTCTTAACTCACTAATATTGTAAAACAACTCTGTTGAAAAATAAAGACTGAAAATAAGAAAAATCAAAATCCACCCTTTTTTCAACACAATTATTAACAAATAATTACTTATAATATAATAAGTTGCTTCACTTTTCAACAATTTCCACAAAATGAAATTAACACCAAAAAAACATTTCAACAATTTGCACTTTTTTAAAATTTATTAAATTTATTTTTGCAGATAATCACAAAGATAAATATTTTAGTTGACTTGAGGAATTTAATATAATATAATAAAAGCGCTTTAATTGATGTGGAGGTGCAATTTTTTATGAAAAGAACTTTTCAACCTAATAATCGTAAAATGAAGAAAAAGTTTGGTTTTTTTGCAAGAAAAGCTAGTAATATATTAAAAAGACGTAGAGCAAAAGGACGCAAAGTATTATGTAAGTAAGCCACGTATATGTGGTTTTTATTCTATATGGAGTATTATATATGAAAGAAAATTTAAGAATAAAAGATAAAAGGGAATTTGATTTATTTTTTCATAAAGCGACAGTTTTTAAAAATTATTTCTTCATTATGTATATAAGGGAAAGAAAAAATGAACTATCACGAATAGGAATTGCGATAAGTAACAAGTTTGGAAAAGCTTATAAAAGAAATTTATATAAAAGAAGATTAAGAAATATTATGAGAATTAATTATGAAAAGTTTAATCAAAAATACGATTATATAGTTTTAATCAAAAAAAGTTGTGATACAATAGATTATGAAGAGATGGAAAATAAATTTTTAGATTTATTAAAAAAGGTGAAATAAATGAAAAAGAAGATGTTATTACTAGTAGTAATTTTGTTAACTTTAAGTGGTTGTACTAAATATATTTCTGATGATAATAAAAAAAGAGTGGTTTATGAGGTAACTGGACAAAGTTTACCATCTAATATTTTATGTAAACCGGAAGACAAAGATTTATTAAAGATTTATGAACAATATAAGGATAACTTAGATGTTGATTTAGAAGATTTACCAATTTGTGATGAGATGAAGGTATTTAGTACAAAGAATTATAGCAATTTATGGGTTCAATTTTTTGTAACACCGCTTGCTTGGGTTATTATTAAAATAGGTTCATTAGTTAAAAGTTATGGTGTTTCTGTAATGCTTGTTGGATTACTAATTAGATTAATTATGATGCCACTTACTGCTAAAACAATGAGACAAAGTCAAAATATGCAAAAAGCTCAGAAAGAATTAAGTAGGTTAGAAGAAAAATATAGAAATCGTACTGATAAAGATGCTCTAATGCAAAGAAATCAAGAGATGATGCAGATTTATAATAAGTATGATATTAAACCTTTAGGTAGTTGTTTAATGAGTTTTATACAAATTCCTTTATTCTTAGCGTTTTTAGAGGCAATTAATAGAATTCCGGTTATTTTTGAAGAATATTTGGGAGCATACCAACTTGGAACAACTCCTTTAGTAGCATTAAAAAATGGAAATTATTATTATATTATTTTAATAGCATTGATAATTCTTACTACATATTTATCTTTGAGTTATAATATGAAAAACTCTGCTAGTAGTGAACAACAAAGTCAAATGAAGTATATGACAATATTTATGATTGTGTTTATTTCAATAGCATCATTTAGTTTACCAACTGCCGTAGCGTTATATTGGGTTGTAACTAATGGATTTAGTGTTATTCAAAATTTTGTGTTAAGTAAAAGGAGAAGTAAATAATGAAAGAATATGTTTATGAAGGCAAGATTGCAGAAGAGGTTTTAAATAAAGCATTAGAAGATTTAAAGGTAAGTGAAACTGATATTCTTTTTACAAAGGAAGAAGTTAAGGGTAAATTGTTTAAATCAGGAACTGTAAAATTTCATATATTTTTAAATTCAGATATTGCAAATTATGTTAAAGATGTTTTAGACAGAATAATAAGTAATTTAGGAATTAAAGCAACTTATGAAGTTAGTATAAGAGAAAAACAAATTAATATTAAAATGTATTCTGATAATAATCCTATATTGATTGGAAAAAATGGTCAAACGTTGACAGCACTTACTGCAATATGTAAGCAGGCAGTTTATTCAAAAATAAATGTATATCCTTATTTAAATTTAGATGTCGAAAATTATAAGGATAAGCAAGTTATGCATTTAGAAAGATTAGCTAAAAATATAGCTCGAGAGGTAAGATCAACAGGAAAAGAAATTATGATGGATAATATGAATTCTTATGAAAGAAGAATTGTGCATAACGTCTTAACTGATTTTAAGGGTGTTACTACCATAAGCGAAGGTGAAGAGCCTAATAGACATATTATTGTAAAGCCTATTAATTAATAATGGGTTTTTTTATTTTTTTTACGTTATGTGTTATAATACCGTGATTGAGGAGGAAGAATATGGATAACAGAACTATTTGTGCAATATCATCAGCAGTTGGTACAAGTGCAATTTCAATTGTTAGATGTAGTGGAGTTGATGCTGTAAAAATTGTTAATGGAGTATTTAAAGGAAAAAATTTATTAAATGTTCCGTCTCATACTATACATTATGGTTTTATCGTGGATAAAGAAGAAGTTATAGATGAAGTGTTAGTTTCTGTTATGCTTGCTCCAAAGACTTTTACAAGAGAAGATGTAGTAGAAATTAATGTTCATGGTGGGGTTTTAACAACATCTAAAGTTCTTGAGGTTTTGCTTAATAATGGTTGTGAACTTGCCGAACCGGGTGAATTTACTAAAAGAGCCTTTTTAAATGGTAGAATAGATTTAGTAGAGGCTGAAGCCGTTAGTGATTTGATTGAGGCTTCTAGTGAAAAGGCTAGAAAGTTAGCTATTAAACAAATAAGAGGTGGTTTAACTACTAAAATAGAAGATTTAAGAGCTAAACTTTTAGGATTACAAGCAGAATTAGAGGTAAATATTGATTTTCCTGAATACGAAGAAGCTGAAGAATATACTTTAGATACTATTAAACCTAAACTTACTGAGATTAATAAAGATGTTAGTAATTTATTAAATACCGCATTAAATGGAAAACTTGTTAGAACGGGAATAAACGTTGTTCTTTTAGGAAAACCTAATGCTGGAAAGAGTAGTATTTTAAATAATTTATTAGAAGAAAATAGGGCTATTGTTACTAATATTCCGGGAACTACGAGGGATATTATTGAGGGAAAAATAAATTTAGAAGGAATAACTCTTAATTTTATTGATACTGCTGGTTTAAGAGAAACAGTAGATGAGGTTGAAAAAATAGGGGTAAAAAAGAGTTTGGATAAAGCACAAGAAGCAGATTTGATTATTTATGTTATAGATAATTCTGAAAGATTTAATTTTGACGATTTGAAATTATTAGAAAATTATGATTGTAAAAAAATAGTATTCATTAATAAAAATGATTTACAGTCTTCAAATGATTATTCTGATTTAGATTCTGAAATGGTTGTTTATGGTAATACAATGAGTGAAGAAGGGTTAGTAAATTTAAAAAATAAAATAATTGAAATGTTTAAAATTAATGAGTTAGAAAGTAGTGATTTTTCTTTTATTTCAAATGCTCGTCAAATCTCTTTAATAAAAAAAGTAAGTGAGTGTATTAATAATGCTTTAAATAGTGTAGAAAATTTAGTTCCAATTGATATGTATACTATTGATATTAAAGAAGCTTATGATTTATTAGGAAAAATTATTGGTAAAACTTATGATGAGGATTTACTTGATGAGTTGTTTTCTAGATTTTGTTTAGGAAAGTAGGTGAATTTATGAATTATGATGTTATTGTTGTAGGTGGTGGTCATGCTGGTTGTGAAGCTGCGCATGCTACTGCGGTTATGGGGTTAAAAACTCTTTTAGTAAGTGCTAATAAAAATAATATTGCTGATATGCCTTGTAATCCTTCAATTGGTGGAACTGCTAAGGGAATAGTTGTTAGAGAAATAGATGCTTTGGGCGGTCTTATGGGTAAGGTAGCAGATAAAACTCATATCCAAATTAAAATGCTTAATAATGCTAAGGGACCTGCTGTTAGATCATTAAGAGCTCAAGCAGATAAAATTACTTATCCAAAAGAAATGCTTAGAGAACTAGAAAATACTGAAAATTTAACAATTGAAGAAGCTATGGTTGAAGATTTAATAATCAATGATGATTCTGTTAATGGTGTTGTTTTTGAAAATGGTAATAAATGTTATTCTAAGGCTGTAATTTTAACTACTGGAACATATTTAAATAGTAAAATATTAGTTGGCGATACTTTTAAGTATGAAGGTCCACACGGAGAACGTAGAAGTAAAGATTTAAGTACAAAATTGGCTGACTATGGTTTTGAAATACAAAGATTAAAGACTGGCACCCCACAAAGAATAGAAAGAAGCAGTGTTGATTTTTCTAAGTTAAAAGAAGAATGCGGTGATGATAGATACTGGACTTTTAGTTTTGATAATCTACCTTTTTATGATAAAGATAAACAGGAAAAATGTTATGTTGTTTATACAAATTTAAAAACTCATGAAATAATAAGAAATAATTTAAAAAGAAGTGCAATGTATGGTGGTTATGCTGAGGGGATTGGGCCAAGATATTGTCCTTCAATTGAAGATAAGGTAGTAAGATTTGCAAATAGAGATAGACATCAGTTATTTTTAGAACCCGAAAGTTTATATTATGATGATTTATATTTACAAGGTTTTTCTACTAGTATGCCAATAGATGTTCAAGAAGAAATGGTTCATAGTTTAGAAGGTTTAGAAAATGCCGTTATTAAAAAATATGCTTATGCTATTGAGTATGATGCAATTAATCCATTACAGTTAAATCCTTCTTTGGAAACGAAAGTTATTAAAAATTTATTTACTGCTGGCCAAATAAATGGCACTAGTGGTTATGAAGAGGCCGCTTGTCAGGGGTTAATAGCTGGTATTAATGCTGGTTTGAAAATATTTAATAAGGAACCTTTGATATTAAAAAGAAATGAAGCATATATTGGGGTTTTAATTGATGATTTAGTGACTAAGGGAACTAAAGAGCCTTATAGATTATTGACTTCTAGAGCAGAGTTTCGTTTGCTTTTAAGACATGATAATGCAGATATTAGATTGCGTGAGTATGGGTATAATGTAGGATTAATAGATCAGAATAGATATGATAAATTATTAACTAAAAAAAATAACATTGAAAAACTAATTGAAGAGCTAAAATCAAAGAAAATTACCAACAATACACTACCTGAAAGTTTTAAAAATTTAAATATTGTATTAAGTAGTGGTCATAGTTTGTATGAATTCTTAAAGAGACCTGAAATTAAAATTAGTGATTATGTTGAAAATGAATTAATAGATACAAATTATGGTGATGATGTTTTAGAACAAGTAGAATTTATTGTTAAATATGAAGGTTATATAAAAAAGGAATTTGATGAAGCTAAAAAATTGCTAAAATTAGAAGAAAAATTAATTCCTGAAGATATAGATTATGATCAAGTAAAAAATCTAGCTAGTGAGGCTAGACAAAAGCTTAAATTAGTTAGACCCGTGTCTATAGCACAGGCTTCTAGGATTAGTGGGGTAAATCCAGTTGATATTTCAATTTTAGCTGTTTATTTAAAGAAGGAGTATGGCAAAAGTGAGTGAGAGTGAATTTTTAAATCAGTTAAAGATTTTAAATATTGATTTAAGTGACGAGCAAGTAGCTAGGTTACGTGAATTTGCTAATATTCTATTAGATTATAATACCCGAGTTAATTTAACAGCGATTAGAAATTTAGAAGATGTATATTTAAAACACTTTTATGATAGTTTAACATTAGTGAAAGCATATAAATTTACGAATGAAACAGTTTTAGACGTTGGAACAGGACCTGGTTTTCCAGGGATGGTATTAAAAATAGCGTTTCCAAATATTAAAATTACATTGCTTGATAGTAACGGCAAAAAAGTGAAATTTTTAAATTATGTAGTAGAAAAAATGAATTTAATAGATGTTACAGTTGTTTGTGATAGAGCTGAAGAATTTTTTAAACAAGAAAGTAGGTTTGATGTTGTAGTTTCTAGAGCAGTTGCTGATTTAAATATCTTGACTGAACTTTGTATACCTTTTTGCCGTGTGGGTGGCAGATTTGTTGCAATGAAGGGAAAATGTGATGAAGAACTAGATAGTGTAAAATCAGTAATTGCTTTTTTAGGAGCAGATATTGATAACATTATTAAATTTGATTTACCTAAGGATGCTGGTGAAAGATGTTTAATTAATATCAAAAAAATACAAGTAACAAAAGATGGGTATCCTAGAAGTTATGATAAAATATTAAAATGTCCACTTGCAAAAATGCTAAAAATAAAGTAATATTATGTTAGAATAGGAAGGGTTTATTATGAATAGAGAGCCTTTAATACAAAATATTAATATAGATTTGATAATTCCAAATAGATTTCAACCACGTTTAACCTTTGATGAAAAGACATTAAATGAACTTGCTGCTTCAATAAAGGAGCATGGGATAATTCAGCCACTTGTCTTAAGAAGACTTGGGGATAAGTTTGAAATTATTGCTGGTGAAAGAAGATATAAAGCTGCAACATTGGCTGGTTTAACTGAAGTACCTGCGATTATTTCTAATATTGATGATAATAAGAGTGCTGAGCTGGCCTTAGTTGAAAACGTTCAAAGAAAAAATTTAAATTCATTAGAAGAAGCTAAAAGTTATAAGAAGATTTTGGATAAAGAGGGGTTAACCCAAGAGGAATTAGCAAAAAAAATAGGCGTATCACAGTCAACAGTTGCCAATAAATTAAGACTTTTAAATTTAACTATGGAAGCACAAGATGCGCTTATGAATGAAAAAATTAGTGAAAGACATGCTAGAAGTTTATTAACTGTAACTGATCCAAAGGTTCAGGTTGATTTATTAAATAAAGTTATCAATGAGAGGTTAACTGTTAGACAATTAGATGATGAAATAAAAAAGCTTAATGGGGAAATTGTTTTTGAGCCAATGGAAAATCCTACATTTTCTGATGTAAAAGATGCTCAAGAGCAAGCACCAATATTTAATGAAGAACAATCTAATCCTGTAGAAACTTTAGATATTGAAGAACCATCAAAAGAAAAAAATAAATTTAATTTATTTAATTTTGAAAAACCAGTTGATGTGCCTTCTTTAGAAGATGAAATAACTAATATGAATATTGAACCAATAGATAAGTTAGAAGAGTTTAATCCTTTTAATAACGTTCAGTCTTCAAGCCCGCTTACTAATGATATATCATCTTTTTCAGCACCTTTGACTGAAGTTGAAAAACCAGAAGAAACTGTTGTAGAGAAGAAAGAAGATAAGCCTGAAGCTACATTTGTTATAAAAGAAAATAATTTAGATAGTGTAAAAGAGGCGTACAATAAATTTGTTACAGAGTTAAAGAATGCTGGTTATAATGTATCATCAGAGGATTTTGACTTTGAAGATTTATATCAAATGATTATTAAAATAGAAAAAGCAGATAGTAATGATTGATCTGCTTTTAGTTTGCAAAAATAGGTTCTGAACCTTTTTTAAAGTAAAATAATGTATTTTTATCACTATTAGGATTATATTCACCGGTGATAGCATCTAATGGCATTGCAACAATGTTGTCTGATGGCTCGTACCAAGATGTTTCTTTATCTTTTAAATAATATTCTACGTTATCACACCATATATTTTTGATAATACTAGAGTATTTAGAACTTGCGTTTTCGTTATAGTCATTTCCTGCCCAAACCATCATAAAGATATCTGGGTTATATCCTACTATAAGGTAATCACTGTTGGTTGTACCACTTTTAATTGCATATTTTTTAGTTAATCTACTGTTTAGTGATAGAATAGTTGGCGACATATAATCATTGAATATTGGGTTATAGGTACTGGTCATCATTTCGTTTAAGATATAGATATTATCTTTGTTTAAGACTTCTTCGCTTTTATCTTTGTGTTGGTAGATTAAATTTCCTTTATTATCTTCTATTCTTTCAATTAAGTATAGCTCATTGTGTGTTCCATAATTTGCGAGAGTGTTATATGCTTCAGCATAGTCTAATAGATTTATATCTTCAGCGCCTAGAGCAAGAGATGGATTAGGATTTAATTTTGTTTTAAGCCCAGCGTATTTAAGAGTTTTTACTAGTTCATCTTCACCTAAAAATAGATGAGTTTTAACAGCATATATGTTGTCGGAATAGGCAAGAGCAGCAGCCATGGTTATGTCTTTATTTGCATAAGTATTACTATAATTTTTAGGAGAATAATTTTCACCATTACCAAAAACGAAACTTGTTACTTCGCTTTTAAATGTGCTTGCTTCAGTCATGTTATTGTTTAGTGCAGCGTAGTAGAGAAATGGTTTGATGGTAGATCCAACTTGTCTTTTGGCTTGAGTAGCTCTATTAAACTGACTTTTTGCATAATTATAACCACCAGCTAAAGCAATTATTTTGCCATCTTTAGGAGTGGTTATGATACTGGCAAGTTCAACATTGTCTTTTTCTTTATATTGGATGAAGGTTTCATCTAATTTTTTTTGGGTATTGATATCTAAATTTGTATAAACTTTTAAACCACCAGATTTAATCAAATCTTTTGGAACGTTTTTGATACTATTTAATTCACTTATAACGGCGTCATGATAGTACATTAAGGTTTGCATGTTATTAGTTTTTTTCTTGCCATAAATAGGTATTTCATTTTGGAATAAGTTATCATATTCTTCTTTAGTTATATAGTTGTTTTTATACATAGATGCAGCAACTACTTTTGCTCTTTTAATGCATTTGTCGTAATTACTAACTGGATTATAGTTTTCGGGACTTTTAGGAATTCCAGCTAGCATGATTGCTTCTTCTAAGGTTAAATCTTTACTTTCTTTATCAAAATAGTATTCACTTGCACTTTGAATACCAAAGTTTCCTTGACCATAATTGATAGTATTTAAATAACCTTCTAGTATTTCATCTTTAGTGTAGTGAACTTCTAAGTTTAAAGTTAATAAGGCTTCTTCAATTTTTCTTTTCCAAGTTTGATTAAAGTCTAAATATAAATTTTTGACGTACTGCTGAGAAATAGTTGATGCTCCAGCGGTTATTGATTTAGTTTTAACGTTTAAATAAAGGGATTTAATGATTCTTAGATAGTCAAAGCCGAAGTGATTGTAGAAGTTTTTATCTTCAATACTAATGGTGGCATCTTTTAAATCAGGCGATATATCATTTAAGTTTACCCATTTTTTATTGTTGTTAGTTTGAAAGATTAATTCGCCTTGGTTATCATACATAAAAATTGCATTAGCAGAATTTAGTGTTATTTTTGGAGAAAAGTAGGCATAGGCATATAAACAAAGTATTATTACAGTAAATGAGATTGTTAAAAATAATATAGTTTTGTATAAGAATTTTATTTTTTTCATGGTTCACCGATATTATTATGGTAATTTTCATTAGATTTATGCTAAAATACGTAAGAGAGGTTAAGTATGGCAAAGTTAGAGTTATATAAAGATAATGAGTTAGTTTTAAGTGTAGATGGTAAGGTTGATAATGATTTATTAGTTTTTGGAAATATTGTATATGATATGATTAATGATACCTTGATAAGAGAGGATGCTAGTTTCAGATATTTTTTAGATTTTCAAAATAGTACTAGTGAGATAATTATCAAAGAACAGGATTATCATTTGAATTTAAAAATTGTTGTAGAAAGAAAAATTAATGGTATTAATTCTAGAGAAATATACTATAATATTGAAAGTGAAGATAGAATAAAAAATAGAGTTGTCTTAACTTTTGATTAGGGTATATTTTTTTATTGACAATAGTAATTTATATGATAAAATTATGTATGTTTAAAAAGCCCATCTTTAATTGGAATTTATTTCATATAATGGGGTTATGAGGAGGATTATTTATGGTTAAATTAACTGATGAAGAAAAAGAAACTTTATCATATGATGATGTTGCATATTTAATTTTACAAGATGAAAAAAAGAAAATAAAAATACAAGATTTATTTAAAAAAGTAATTAAAGTTATGGATTTACCAGAAGAAGAGTACGAGCGCTCTATTGGTGATTTTTTTGAATTAATAACTACAGATAAGAGATTTATTATTTTAGATGGTGGTTTTTGTGATTTAAAAATTAATCATAGTACAAAGGTAATTATTGATGATTATGATGAAGACTTTGAAATAACTACTGAAGATGATACTGATGATAGTCAATTAAATAATGAAGATAATTATGATGATGAATCTTTAGATGATTTAGATAATGATGATGATTTGGATGATTTAGTAATTATTGATGATTCTGAGGAAAATGATGGGGATATGCTTTAAAGCTTGCTTTTTTAATATATAAGAAAGAGGTTTTAGAATGATAGAAAGATTAGAATTATTAAAAAGTAGATATAATGAGATAAATGAAGAATTATTAAAGCCGGAGGTTTTAAGTGATTTTAGTATCCAAAAAAAACTTTCTAAAGAGAAAAGTTCAATTGAAGAAGTAGTGCTAAAATATGATGAATATTTAAATTTAGAAAAAGAGATAACAGATCTTAAAACTTTAGTAAATGATCCTGAGATGCATGATATTGCGATTGCGGAAATAGATGAAAAGAAAGAGAGACTTAATCAGTTATTAAGTGAGATAGAGATATTACTTTTACCTAAAGATGAAAATGATGGTAAAGATATTATTATGGAAATTCGTGGAGCTGCAGGTGGAGATGAAGCTAATATTTTTGCTGGTGATTTATTTAGGATGTATAGTAAATATGCAGAAAAATATAATTGGAAAATTGAAATAAACCGTGAAGAAGAAGGAACAAGTGGTGGTTTTTCACAAATTGAATTTTCAATTAAAGGAGACAATGTATATTCTAAGTTAAAATATGAAAGTGGTGTTCATAGAGTTCAGAGAGTACCTGAGACTGAGACACAAGGAAGAATTCATACATCTACGGCAACAGTTTTAGTTATGCCTGAGGTTGAAGATATTGATGTTGAAATTAAACCAGAAGATGTAAGAGTTGATGTATATCGCTCAAGTGGTAAAGGTGGTCAAGGAGTAAATACTACTGATAGTGCAGTAAGACTTACGCATATTCCAACAGGTATTGTAGTTACTTGTCAAAATGAAAGAAGCCAAATTAAAAATAAAGCAAGAGCAATGATTGTGTTAAAATCAAGAATATATGATATGGAACAACAAAAGCAAAATGCTGAAACTGGCTCAGTTAGAAAAAATATGATTGGAACTGGCGATCGCTCTGAAAAAATAAGAACATATAATTATCCTCAAAATAGAGTTACGGATCATCGTATAAACTTTAGTGTAATGGAACTTGATAGAGTTATGGATGGTAATTTAGACCCAATAATAGAGGCTTTGATAGCTGAAGATACTAGAATTAAGATGGAAAATGGAAAATGAAAAGACCAGATTTTATAAATATTAATGATTGGCGTTTGTTAGAGCAAAAATATCATAATTTAGATTATGCTGTTAGAAAGATTCAAAATAATTATCCTATACAGTATTTAATTGGAAATGTAGATTTTTACGGTTATAAATTTTTTGTTAATAAAGATGTATTAATTCCTAGATTTGAAACAGAAACTTTATTAGAAAAAACTATTGATTATATTAAAAAATTAGGACTAGATAGTTCATCTGTTTTAGAACTTGGAACTGGTTCTGGTTGTATTAGTATAGCTTTAAAAAAAGAGTTACCTAATTTAGAAGTTACGGCAATGGATATTAGTCTTAAGGCTCTTAAAATTGCTAGAAAGAATGCAAGATTGAATAAATGCAAAATAAATTTTATAAAGAACAATATTTTAAAATGTAAATTAGATAATAATTATGATATTTTAATTAGTAATCCACCTTATTTAAAAACAAATGATGTAATAGATGAGAAAACTAAATATGAACCACAAATAGCTTTGTTTGGTGGTGAAGATGGAATGCTTTTTTATCCAAAAATATTTGAGATAGCTAAGAAAGTATTAAATAAAAAGTTTTTAATTGCATTAGAAATAGATGAAGAAAATGGCGATAAGATAAAAAAATTAGCTAAAGAACATTTTCCTAGAAAAAAAATTGTATTAGATAAGGATTTAACTGGAAAAGATAGATACTTATTTGTAATTAGTGAATAAATAATATAAAAGCTACCCAATGTATTTATGAAAGGTGGCTTTTTTATTAAGAAAATTTTAATAATTACAGCAATATTTGTGATGATTGCTTGTTATGGAAAATATACTGATGATGAAAATGTGGAAATTCCACTTAGTTCTATAAGATTTAGAATAGTTAGTAATAGTAATGATAGTGCGGATATCCAAAAAAAATTAGAATTAAAAACATTACTAGAAGATTATTTATATAAAAAAATTGAAAAAGCAGAAAATGTTAATGATGCCGAAAAGATAGTAGTTAATGAGTTAGATCAGTTAAAGAAAATTACTAAAGAATATTTAAATTCAAATAATTTTGATATTAATTACGGACTTAATTATTTTCCTAGTAAAGTATATAAAGGCGTTGTTTATGATGGAGGATATTATAATTCTTTAGTGGTTACAATTGGAACAGGTGGGGGCAGTAATTGGTGGTGTGTTTTGTTTCCTCCGCTTTGTTTAGTGCAAGATAATGAAACAACAAGTGATGTTGAATATAAGTTTTTTATAAATAGAATAATTGAAAAATTTAAATAATATACTTAACTAGGAGGCTAAATGTTAAGTATTTTTTTTATTGGTATAGCTTTAAGTATGGATGCTTTTTCGGTAGCTATTAATTTAGGAATGCAGAAATTATCTAAATTTAAGTTATTTTTAATTCCTTCATTGATAGCGGTATTTCATTTTTTTATGCCACTTATGGGCGTTAAGTGTGGAGATTTATTAGTTAATTTATTAGATTTTAATCCAAAAATAATTATGGTAATAGTGTTTCTTTATTTGATTATAACGTTTATATTGGAACGAAAAAAAGAAAAAAAAGTAATTATTACAAATGTTATTAGTATATTACTACTAGCTTTAAGCGTTAGTATAGATAGTTTTACTGTTGGGTTAGGACTTTTATCTATAACAGAAAAATATCTTGCAAGTTCATTAATGTTTAGCATTTGTGCGGGTTTTATTACTTATATTGGATTATTGCTTGGAAAGTATTCTGTAAAGTTTTTAAAGGATAAGGCGTATATTTTGGGAATAACTTTGCTGGGAATTATGACAATTGTAAATATTTGTCAAATAATATTTAATTAGTTGCTAAAAAAAATTATTAATTATATATTAATATTGAGTAACTATGTAATGAGAGGATAAAATGAAAAAATTAATTATTGAGGGAAATCATGAGTTATCAGGAACTATAAAAATAGGTGGTGCTAAAAACAGTGTTGTTGCTTTAATTCCAGCTGCTATGCTTACTGATGGTAAGTGTGTTATTTATAATGTTCCAAATATTAGTGATGTTCCTAGACTTATTAGTATGATGGAGGCTTTAGGTTCAAAAATAGAATTTAAAGATGAGACTTTGTATATTGATAATACTAATTCAAAAAATGCGGAGATTGATGAAGAAAATGCGACTAAATTAAGAGCTTCTTATTATTTTATGGGGGTATTACTTGCTAAGTATGGATATGCGGAAATTTCTTATCCAGGCGGATGCTCTATTGGATCAAGACCTATTAACTTTCATTTAAATGGTTTTGAAAAGTTAGGAGCTAAAATTAGTGTTGTAGAAAATAAAAAGTATATTGCTTCTGCTAAAGAATTAGTTGGTAGTGATATTTTTTTGGATTTTGCAAGTGTTGGTGCAACTTTAAATTTAATGTTTGCAGCTGTTAAAGCTAAAGGGATAACTAATATATATAATGCGGCTAAAGAACCAGAAATTGTGAATGTAGCTTCTTTTTTGGCAACCATGGGTGCTAAAGTGTATGGCGCTGGAACAAGTCATATTACAATAGAGGGTGCCACAAAATTAGGTGATGGTATAGTAGAGGTTATACCTGATAGGATTGAAGCTGGAACATATTTAATGATAGGAAGTTTATTGGGAAAAAATTTGGTTATAGAAGGTGTGTTAAAGGATCATTTGGAAGCCGTATTTACTAAATTAAAAGAAGCAGGCTGTGATATAATAATAGATGGTACAACTGTTGTTGTTAATAAAGTTGATCATTTAAAGCCAGTAAATGTAAAGACTTTAGTTTATCCTGGATTTCCAACAGATTTAGGACAACCAATGAGTACTCTTTTAACGCAGTGTGAAGGAGAATCTCTTTTTGAGGAAACTATTTATGAAAATAGAATGAGACATATTAAATATTTAAATGCGATGGGAGCTAATATAAGGCTTTTTGATAGAAGTGCAATTATTGCTGGTAAAAGTAATTTAATAGGCAGAGAAGTGGAGGCAACAGATCTTAGAGCAGGTGCTGCTATGCTTGTGGCAGGAATGATTGCTGAAGGAACTACTAAAATAGTTAACATAGAACATATTTTGAGGGGTTATGAAAAAATAGTTGAAAAACTATCAAGTGTTGGTGCAAAAATTGAATTAGTAGATGAATAAACTTGAATTATTTAAAAAGTATGATATAATACATAAGAAACGAATTTCTATGGCTTGAATTAAGTCATGGCGGAAGGAGATGCAAAATGAAAAAGGGTTTACATCCAGAATCTAAAAAAGTTGTTTTTAAATGTGTTTGTGGTAATGAATTTGAAGCAATTTCAACAATTAAGAGTGATAGTTTTACTGTTGATACTTGCAGTGCTTGCCATCCATTTTATACTGGAGCACAAGGAAAACATAAGAAGACTGGTGCAGTAGATAAATTTAATAAGAAATATAATTTAGACTAAGATAAATTCTTAGTTTTTATTTGAAATAAAGGTAAATAAATGGTAGAATTTAAGTGGTGGTGTTTATGAAAATAGCAATTGGTACAGACCATAATGGAGTAGAAGTAAAAAGGGAAATTCTAAGTTTTTTAAAGAGTAGCGGTTATGAGGTTGTTGATGTAAGTCCAACTAATTCTGCTGTGGATGATTATCCAAATATTGCATTTGATTTATGTAAAGTTTTAAATGATAATGAAGCTGATTTGGGAATCTTAGTTTGCGGAACTGGTATTGGTATGAGTATTGCTGCTAATAAAGTAAAAGGAATAAGATGTGCACATGTAACTAATGTAAATGAGGCTTCTTTAGCTAGAAAACATAATAATGCAAATGTAATGGCAATTGGAAAGAATAATAGAGTTAATGATATATTAAAAATGGTAGATATTTTTATTACTACTCAGTTTAGTAAAGAAGAGAGACATCGTCGCAGAGTTGATATAATTAATAAATACGAAAATGGAGAATATAATGTATAAAACGATAATATATATTTTATCTATTTTAATGAGTATTTTTATAGTTTCGGGAATTAACTTTAACAATTTTTTTAAAAAGAATCATATATGGGAAGCTAGAATGTTTATAGTTGTTATAAGTTTTATTATGGGGTATTTATTTGGTAGTTTTATTATTGAATTTTTAAGTATAAGTACAATTATATAGGAGCTTAAATGAAAAAACTAATTTTAATAATATTATTTTTGTTACCAATTAGTATTTGCAGTTTTCTTTTAAAGAAGAAAGCTGTTTTTTTTAGTGAGAAACCAAAACATAATACTGTAATTATAAATGTGAAAGAAAAAAATCTATATTTAGATTTAGAGAATTATGTTATTGGGGTTGTAGCGGGAGAAATGCCAGCTTTGTTTCAAGATGAAGCATTAAAGGCACAAGCGGTAGCGGCGAGAAGTTATGTTTTAAGCAAGGAAAAAGATGGTAATTATGAGGTTAGTGCTTCAACTAGTGATCAAGTTTTTTTGACTAGTTATGAGATGAAAGAAAAATGGCAAAATGATTATGATGAATACTATAATAAAATATTAAATGCCGTTAAAAAGACCACTGGGGAAGTATTAACTAAAGATAATAAAATATTAAAAGCATTTTATTTTTCTATGAGTAATGGCTATACAGAAAATTCTAAAGACGTTTTTGGAGAGGATTTAACTCAAAGTGTGGAATCGCCTTTTGAGATTAGTTTGTCTAATTTTGAGATAGTTAAAGAATTTAGTAAAAGTGAACTATTAGAAAAACTAGGAGTTGATAATCTGAATATTGAAAATCAACAAATTAGTGAGACTAAACATACAAGTTCAATAATTATAGGTGGTAAAGAGTTTTCTGGAATAGAGGTTAGAAAACTATTAAATTTAAGATCTACTGATTTTGAAATAAAACAAGTTGGTGAAAATTTTAATATAATTACTAGAGGATATGGGCACGGGGTAGGAATGAGTCAATATGGTGCTAATGAATTAGCAAAAAGCGGAAAATCGTATAAAGAAATACTTGCATATTATTATAAAAATACAAAATTAGTAAATTTATAAGTATAATTTAGATTTTTTTACTCACACTTTTATTAGGAAGGTGCGAAATGAAAAAATATAGGTTAAAAAGTTGGGTTGTAATAAGTGTTTATTTACTTGCCGTGGGAGCAATAGTTTCAAGTTTGTATTTAGTTGGAAAGGTTTTGAAATCTTCTTTATATGATGATACCAATCTTTCATACATCTATCATGATTTGATAAGAAGTACTGCTGTGGTAAATAGTTCTGCTGATGAAAAAATAATAAAACCATTTACATTAGAAGAGGTATCAGTTGTAAAAGGATTCTATGAGAAGGATGCTGAAAGTAAAACACAGGAACAAGCATTAATTTATTATGAAAATACATATATGCCAAATACTGGGGTATTGTATGGAGCTAAAAATAGTTTTGATGTTATATCAGTAGCTGATGGAACTGTTGAAAGTATAGTTGCTGATGAACTAATTGGTAATATTGTTACTATAAAACATACTAATAACTTAATTTCTAGATATGAAAGTATTAATGAGGTTAATGTTATGGTTGGAGATGCCTTAAAAAAAGGTGATGTTATTGGAACAGCTGGTGAAAATAAAATAGACAGTACTTATGATTATATGTTGCTTTTTGAAGTAGAACATAATGGAACATTTGTAAATCCTGAAAATATATTTGGTATGAATGTTAAAGAATTATCTTAGGTGAGATTATTTATACATTTGAATTTACTGATGAATTTATAAATGTTTATAATCATAAAACCAAAAAATTAATATCTGAAGAGATTAAAAATAATATTATTGTTGATAATAACATTTACGATTACTTAAAATTAAAAAAAGTAATAGTGAACTTGTTTAATAAATATCATTTAGGTAATGGAATATTTAAGGTTAGAATTAATGTGTTATGTTTTAAAAAAATTACGCCATTAGAAAGATATCTATTTATTTCGTTATTTAAAAATATGAATGTTTTAGAAGTTAATTTTGTAAATGTTAAATCTTTGTTTGAAGAAAATATGTTATTTGTAAGTGGGAAGAACTTATATGATGGTAATAAAAAAATTAATATACCTACGAATGGCAATTTTATTTTAGCAGGGATGACTTATGAAATATTTTTAGAAAAATTATTAAATAATAAAAATGTTAATATCTACGTTTACGAAAATAGTAAAACAATACTTTTTGAAAAAATATAAGTATTGTTTTTATTTGCTTTTTCTAATATAACTATACTATAATTATGTTAGAAAGATGGGATAAAATGAAGGTTGTAGATGGAAATTTAGCTTGTGCTTCAATGGCATATAATTTTAGTGATATGTGTTTTATATATCCAATTACACCATCAAGTGTAATGGCTAGTCAAATAGATTTGTTAAGCAGTAAGAAATTAAATATTTTTGATGATAGTGTTAAAACTATTCAAATGCAAAGTGAGGCTGGTGCGGCTGGAGCTATGCATGGGGCTTTAAATGCTGGAGTTCTTGCTAGTACGTTTACAGCAAGCCAAGGGCTTTTATTAATGATACCAAATATGTATAAAATGGCTGGAGAAATGCTACCAGGAGTAATACATGTTGCTGCAAGAAGTTTAGCTACTCATGCTCTTAGTATATTTGGAGATCATCAAGATATTTATGCAACAAGAGGAACAGGTTTTTGTATACTTGCTTCTACCAATGTTCAGGATGCTTATAATTTAGCTTTAGTAGCGCATTTATCAGCAATTAAAGCTAGTTTACCGTTTCTACATTTTTTTGATGGATTTAGAACTAGTCATGAATATAATCAAATAAATGAAATAGCTGAAGATAAAATTAAAGAATTAATTGATTATGACGCTGTTAAAAAATTTAGAAATCGTGCTTTAAATAGTGGTAAAGCAATAACTAAAGGAACAGCACAAAATGAAGACGTTTACTTTCAGTTTGCTGAAGCTAAAAACAAAGATTATGATTTAACTGCTGATATAGTAAATGATTATATGAAAAAGATTAATAAAATTACTAAAGAAAATTATAAACCATTTAATTATTATGGTAGTAAGAATGCTAGTAAAATAATTGTTGCGATGGGGTCAGTTTGTGACACTATAAAAACGGTAATTGATTTATGTGATAATAAGGATTATGGTCTTGTAGAAGTACATTTATATAGGCCTTTTAGTGAAAAATTTTTAAAAAACGTAATTCCGAGTACAGCAAAAAAAATAGCTGTTTTAGACCGTAGTAAGGAAGCAGGCTCTTTAGGTGAACCTTTATATTTAGATGTTTGTGCTGCTTTAAAAGATTTTAAATTAGAAATATGTCACGGAAGATACGGTTTATCTAGTAAAAATACTACGCCTAATGATATTTATGACATTTATAAAATGTTAGATAATGAGTTAAAAAAATCATTTGTTGTAGGAATAACCGATGACATTACAAAATTATCTTTAGTTCATTATGAAAAGAATTTTGTTACACACTATAAAGAATTACAAATTTATGGATTTGGATCAGATGGCATGGTAAGTGCTTCAAAAGATATATTAAAGATATTAGGAACTAATCAATATGTTCAAGGATATTTTGAGTATGATTCAAAGAAAAGTGGTGGAGTTACCATTTCTCATTTGAGGCTAGCTAAAAAATTAATAAAAGCTCCTTATTATGTTACACATCCAAAGATTGTTGTTGTTAGTAAAGATGAATATTTTCATAAATTTAAAATGCTAGATAATATTGAGGAAAACGGAATATTAGTTGTTAATACAGATAAAAATCAAGAAAGATTTAATAAGTTTATTTCATCAAGTGATAAAGCAAGATTACTTCAAAAAAAGATAAATGTTTACTTAATTGATGCGTCTTCTTTGGCAACTAAATATGGTATTAGTGGTAAAATAAGCTTAATTATGGAAGCAGTAATTTTGAATTTATTAAATATTAAGGATTATGAAAATTTATTAATTCAAAAAATAAAAGAACGTTTTTATACTAAGGGAGCTAATATTGTAAATGCAAATGTTAATAGTGTTAAAGAAAGTAAGTACTTATTAAACAAAATCATAATAGATCATCAGGAAACTTTTGATTTGAAAGTAAAAAATGATTTTTTAGATATTTTAAATTCTAGATTAGGTGGTGATTTAACAACTAAAGATGTTTATAATTTTCGTGATGGGTCAATGCATGGTGGTACTAGCGCATTTGAAAAAAGAAATATGTCTTTATTGTGTGCTAAGTGGAATAAAGACAAATGTATAGAATGTGGAATGTGTTCAATAGTTTGTCCTCATGCAGTTATTAGACCGTTTATTTTAGATAAGAAAAATAATTATAGTGAGTATGCTAAAGATGAGATTAATGGCAAAAATAAATTTATGATTTCTATTAGTGAAGAGGACTGTACGGGATGTGGACTTTGTTTAGAAATTTGTCCTACAAAATGTTTGACTTTTGGCGAAAAGGATAAAAAATTACAAAAAGTTGCTAATGATTTATTTAATAATTATGAAAATCCAAAAACTGAAGTATCAAATATTAAAACATCACAGTTACAAAAGCCTTTATTTGAATTTTCAGGTGCTTGTGCTGGGTGTGGTGAGACACCATATATAAAGTTGTTAACTCAGGTTGTTGGAGAAAAACTAGTTATAGCTAATGCGACTGGATGCTCTAGTATTTATGGTGCATCTTGTCCTAGTATGCCTTATAAAGTATCTTGGGGAAATAGTTTGTTTGAGGATAATGCTGAGTATGGATATGGACTTCTTTTAAGTTATGAAAACTTGCGTAATAGGGTATTAGAACAACTAAAAAATAATAAGAAGGCTGATAAGTATTATGCATTTGTAAAAAATAATTTTAATGATTATCAAAAGATTAAATCTAAAAAAACTGAAATAGAAAGATTTGTTAGTAAGGATTTAAGAGATTTTATAACACCTAAAAGTGTGTGGACAATTGGTGGTGATGGCTGGGCTTACGATATAGGCTTTGGTGGTCTAGATCATGTTTTATCTAGTAATAAAAACGCGAAGATTTTGGTTCTTGATACAGAGGTATATTCTAATACTGGTGGTCAATCTAGTAAATCAACACATATTGGTGCTGTTGCAGAATTTGCTAATTTAGGTAAAAGAACATATAAAAAAGACTTATTTAAACTAGCTATGAATTATCCAAACGTTTATGTAGCATCTATAAGTTTAGGAGCTAATATGATGCAAGCAATTAATGTATTTAAAGAGGCAGAAGCTCATGAAGGCCCCGCTATTGTAATTGCATATAGTCCATGTATTGAACAAGGAATTTATGGTGGAATGAAAAACTCTATTTCAGAAGAAAAAAGGGCTGTTGAATGTGGTTATGTTCTTCTAATGAGATATAATAATGGGGTACTTTCAATGGATTCTTCTGAACCAAACTTTGATAAATATATAGATTTCTTAGAACAAGAGGTTAGATATAGTGCTTTAGAAATTAAAGATAAAAAGTTAGCTAAAGATTTATTTCAAAAAAATAAAGAATATGCTATAAATAGATATTCTTATTATAAAAATTTAATTAATAAATAAAAAAAGCGAGGCTACTTATGTAGCCTCAAAGAATAAAAAGGGGTTGGCTAGTGTGATACTAGCACCAATTCGCCTTAAAGTGAATTGGTGATTTATATACTATACGAATGACTAAAAAAAGTCAATACTTTTTTAGGAATTTAAATAAATATTTGGAGGATTAGCAATGCTTGAAGATTTAAAAGGAATTGGACCTAAGACAATTAGTAATTTAAATGATATAAATATATATACTGTTAATGATTTACTTACAAATTATCCTTTTAGATATAATGTGTATAAACCCGAAGTTTTGAACATTCAAGATTCAAATGAAACAGTTGTATTAACAGGTGAGGTATATAGTTCTCCAAAAGTATTTTATATTAAAGGAAATCTTAATAGACTTTCGTTTAAGTTTAATACATCTAATAAATTAATTAATGTAACTATTTTTAATAGAGCTTTTTTGAAACAGCATTTAAATATTAATAGTACGATAACTGTAATTGGAAATTATAATTTAAAAACTAATACATTAACAGCTAATGACATTAAGCTTATACCGATACTAAAACTAACAATTGAACCTGTATATCATTTATCTCAAAAAATTAAAAAGTCTGCATATAAAAAGATATTATCTACAATTTTAAGTAGTGATTTTAAGTGTGATTCATATATTCCTAGTTATATAGAAGAAAAATATAAGTTTATTACTAAAAGAGAAGCTATCCTTAATATACATAACCCTAAAAATTTAAATATGCTTAAGGCATCAAGATTGTATTTAATTTATGAAGAATTGTTTTGCTTTATGATTAAGATAATATATTTAAAAAATAAGAATAATGATAGTGTTAATAGAATTGTAAAAACCTATGATTATGAAAAACTTAATAACGTTATATCTAAATTACCATTTAAATTAACTGATCAGCAAGTTAATGCTTTAGAAGATATAAAAAATGATTTTAACTTACCGACTAGAATGAACCGTTTAATTATGGGGGATGTTGGAAGTGGTAAAACTATTGTGGCATTTCTAGCACTTTATATTAATTATTTAGCTGGATTTCAGGGAGTACTAATGGCACCTACTGAGGTGTTAGCTAAACAGCATTATCAAAACATGCTTAGTTTATTTGGAAATTTGATGAGAGTAGATATTATTACTGGTTCTGTTAAAAAAGTTGATAAAATTAAAATTTTTAACAAAATAAAAAATGGCAATATAGATATTTTAATTGGAACGCATGCTTTATTAAATGAAGATATAGCTTACAAAAATCTTGGACTTGTAATTACTGATGAACAACATCGTTTTGGTGTTAATCAAAGAAGAATATTACAAGAAAAAGGGAATGATGTAGATGTTCTTTATTTAAGTGCTACGCCAATACCTAGAACTTTGGCTTTAACTATTTATGGAGATATGAGTATTTCACAAATCAAATCAAAACCGGCTGATAGAAAAGAGATTTATACGAAGTTAGTTAAAAATAAAGATATAAAAACTGTCTTAGAAGCAATGGTTAATGAGATTAAATTAGGTCATCAAATATACGTTGTTGCGCCTTTAATTGATGATGAAGAAAGCAGTTTAGATTCGGTAATAACTTTAGAAAATAAACTTAATGTTGCTTTTAATAAAAAAATACCGATGGGTTTACTTCATGGACAAATGAAAAATTCTCAAAAAGATGAAATTATGAATAATTTTACAAATGGTAAAATTAAAATTTTAATTTCTACGACTGTTATAGAAGTAGGTGTAGATGTTGCAAATGCTACGATGATGGTGGTATTTAATGCTGAACGATTTGGTCTTGCGACACTTCATCAGCTTAGAGGCCGAGTAGGTAGAAACAATTTACAGTCTTATTGTTATTTAATTAGTGATAGTGATACTGAGAGATTAAAAGTACTTGAAGAAAGTAACGATGGGTTCTATATTAGTGAACAAGATTTTAAGTTGCGAGGTAGTGGTGATGTTTTTGGAGTAAAGCAAAGTGGTGAACAAACATTTAAAATAGCAAATTTAAATAGAGATTATAAGATTTTAATTAAATGCAAAGAAGATGCTGAAGATTTTTTAAAAAATAATAATATTGATGATTATCCAAATGTTAAAAGCATATTTGAAAATTTAAATATTGTTGATTAATAATTTTTGGTTTATAATGAAAGTGGTGATAAAATGGATAGAGTTAAAATAAAAGAAGCTGCTAAAAAGAAAATTAGTGGACACGTTTGGGAGTTAGTATTACCTTTTATTATTTCGGGATTACTTTCTTCTATGATTAGTTACTTATTTGGAGAAAATAGTGAAAACCCGGGAGTAAGCATTTCAGCAAACATGATATCTACAATACTTACGCTTCCTTTAAGTTTTGGGTGCGTTGCTTATCTTATGGCTTTTTTAAGAGGGAAACCATACGATTTAAAGTTAGTGTTTAGTTATTATAAAAAAGTTGGGCCAATTTTTGCAGTGTGGTTTTTAGTATCGCTTTTTTCTACGTTATGGTCTTTGTTATTAATTATTCCGGGAATTATAGCATCTATTTCATATTCAATGACTACTTTTATATTTTTAGATGGTGAAGAGAATGCTTTAGAGTGTATAAGAAAGAGTAAAAAAATGATGTACGGTTATAAAGCTGATTATTTTATATTTTTACTTAGTTTTGCTGGATGGTTTTTCTTAGGAATACTTAGTTTAGGGTTATTATTTATATGGATAGTTCCATATCTAAATGTTGCTAATTTAATGTATTATGAAGAATTAAAAAAATTAGAAAAATGATAAATTGATTGTAAATTGTTAATATCACAAAAACTTTATTGACAAAGTGTTAAAAATAATTTATGATTATTTTGTATGGTAGAGATGCCATACTGATATCCTTAACGAATTTAATGTTAAGGTGTATCGACCAAAACCCCCTGAAGAGGACACAATTAATTGTGTCCTCATTTTTTGTGCCCATTTTATAAGGTTTGTGAGGGGTCAGTATTGCTAAAATAATTTTAGGTACATTTAGGTACAAAAAAATTAGATTTTAATAATAGTTTATTGAAGAAAAGTGACGAAAGTGGCAAAAATCTTCAATGGATTTTTTAACGGTGATACGGACAATATAGATTTCATCCGTATGATTGTATTGGTATTATACCGCAAACGTTAGGATATAATTGCTATAAGGTCATGGTATAATACATTATGAGGAGATGACTTATGCAAAAGAAAGAAGAAATAATTAGTAATAAAATTAAATGTAAAAAATGCGGAGATATTATAGAGTCTAAAAGTACAAATGATTATAAAAGATGTTCTTGTGGAGCAGTAGCAGTTGATGGAGGTAAAGATTATTTAAAAAGAATTGGTAGCGAAGAAGATTACGAAGAATTATCTGTTACAAAAAAACACTAGCTAAAGCCAGTGTCTGTGTAAGATAATAAACTCAATTTATTCAAGATTGTCTTTTTTACTGCCGTTTGGTTTTGATACTGGGGTTTTACCACTACTATCGTGTTTAATGTAATATCTATCACTATAAACAGATTTGCCACTTTCAATTTTTTTTACAAATTGATTTAGTGACATTTTGTGATGGTTTCCAGTGTTAATGAACAAATCGTTTTTGCCTGTATTTGTTTGATGTATAGCTTTAACTGTTGTCATAATAACACTTCCTTTCTTTAAAACGGATTTACAATCCTATTAAAAGAAAATGTTTTAAGATCACAAAAGTGTGATATACTAATAATAGGATGTTAATCCAAAATTAGTTTGTGAGATATTATCTTACACGTGAGAGAGAAGCTTTGCAGAGCTTCTTTTTTATCTCTCATAAGCATTATATCACATGAAACTCAAAAATCAATAAAATAAATGAATAATTTGCAAAAAAAATGCAAAAAATAAAAATAAAATATGTAAAAGTATTGCTTTTATATAAAAAATAGCATATACTATTACTAGAAAAAGGAGGAGAATTCTATGATATTAGAATTTAGTGTTGCAAATTTTTTATCATTTAAAGATAAAGTTACTTTTAGTATGCTTGCAAATGCTACAAATGGATTAGAGGATAATTATATTATATCTAATGATCGAAGGGTATTAAAAACAAATGCAATATATGGTGCAAATGCATCAGGAAAAACTAATTTGTTTAAAATATTAACTATTGTAATATCAATGTTAAGAAGTTCAAATATTGTGAATATAAATGCAAAATTACCGATTGTTCCGTTTAAATTTGATAAAAAAACTATTAATAAACCAAGTGAATTTGAAATTAAATTTATTGTTGATGATGTACGTTATGTTTATGGGTTTATAGCAGATACAAATAAAATACATGAAGAGTATTTATATTATTATCCAAATGGAAGAGAAACAAAAATTTTTGATAGATCTAATACAAATGATTATTCTTTTCCACAAAAAGATGAAAAATTATTGAATGATATAGCTGCTAAAAATGCACCAAATAAATTTTTTATTGCAACTGCAACAAACTGGAATTATGAAAAAACAAAAAGTCCATATAAATTTTTAAGTGCAGATATTAATACTTTTAATAATTTAGGAGGTCTTCGAGATCTAGCTCTAAGTGAATATTTAAAAAATAATAAAGAATTAAAAGATTTTGCATTAGAATTTTTGAAAAAAGCAGATTTCAATATAGAAGATTATAAAGTATTAGAGACAGATGTTCCGGATGATGTATTGGCAGCAATACCTGATTTTATTAAAGCTGGAATGAATATGAAAGAAAAACCAAAAGTGTTTACTGCATTTTTTAAACATAAAGGCTCTGATGTTGAATTATCATATGAAGAAGAATCAATGGGAACTCAAATTATTTTTTGCTTTATTCCATTTATTAAGGATGCATTAAATAATAAAAGAGTTGTAGTAGTAGATGAGTTAGATAAAAGTTTACATCCATATTTGGTTGAAATGATAGTTCAAATGTTTAATGATCCTGATATAAATAAAAATGGTGCACAATTAATATTTAATACTCACGATACTAATTTATTAAAACTAAACATTTTGAGAAGAGATCAGATATGGTTTGCAGAAAAAGATGATAAGAACGGAATAAGTGATTTATATCCTTTAAGTGATTTTTCTGTAAGAAAAACGGAGAATGTTGAGAGAGGATATATGCTTGGTAGATATGGAGCTGTTCCTTTTATCAAAAATGATTTTAATTTATGGGAAGAAGAGTAGAACATAATAGAAGAATTAGTAACGATAGAGTAAGAAAAGTCAGAAAGCAAAAAAGTAAAATATTAATAGCAGCTGAAGGAAAAAATAAAACAGAAAAGACATACTTTAGTAATTTTGAAAATGGTAAAAAATCATATAATATTACATATGCTAGAGGAAATAATACTGATCCATTAAAGTTAGTTAAGATGTTAATCAAGGAAATAGATGAATTAAAGTTAGATTTGCAAGACGATGATGTAGCATATTGTATTTTTGATACAGATGTTGATCCAAATAAGAATAAAATAATTGAGGAAGCAATTCAATTAGCAAGGAAAAATAATATAAAAATTATTACATCATCGCCATGTTTTGAACTATGGTTCTTACTACATTATGATTATACAACTGCAAATATGGATAGCGAAGAAGTAATTAAAAGATTGAAAGAGTATTATCCAAAGTATGAAAAGAACATTAATATTTATCCTGATATCATTAAAGAAATAGATTTAGCAATTGATCGTGCAAAAAAATTAGAAAAGTACCAAACTGATAATAATCGAAGAATAGGAACGGTTGAGGCAAATCCTAACACCGAAGTATATAAAATTGTTGAATATTTAATGAAAAAAGGCTAGGAATAATTCCTAGCTTTTGCTATCTAAATTATCTATAACAGAAACAACAGAGTCGAGGGCAGTACTAAACATATGTGAATATG
>URUT01000001.1 GCA_900551105.1 uncultured Mycoplasmatota bacterium | reverse complement strand
AAATGAATTATCTTTATCGCTAAAATTTCTTTCAAATATTAATGGTACAGTGCTTTCACAGTTGGAATGATATATTGCAAAAAAGCCTTTTTGTTTTGTCTTTAATTCATTATCTACATAAATATTATTATTAACTAAAAAGCCTATTACTTCGTAATATTGATTAAACTCTTTACTATATGCTTGACCTCTTACTAATGGACCTATTTCAGTTGGTCTTATTTTTAACTCTCTCGTATTGGAATTATAAATTATATCCAAGCATCTTTTGATTTTATCTTCCATACTAGCATTATCTAACTCTCTCATAGATTGATAATACCAAGTACAATTCTCTATAATATCTGATTTTTCATCCAATACTTCCTTAATAAAAATATTACTTTTAGTCATATATCCTTGTTCTTTATCACTCCATAAATCTAAAGTAGTAAAAAAGATTTGATCATCATAATCAAAACCTAAAAAATAATATTTATTATCATCAACACCTAGAAATGCTTGACCTTTTTTTAATTTATCTTTCAAGCTTATCACTTTCCTTTCTTCTGTCATCATTAAACATTGTTTGTAAACAACCATAACCACATATCTTATATTCTCCATCATCCAATGTTATATAGTCATACAAAACATAATTATTTACTTCTTGATTTAAAGTTTCAAAATCTTTATCAGTAAATTCTTGTTCTTCTTTTAGTTTTTCCCAATCATTATAATCAATATGACACATATTAGATTCGCTCTCACAAACAAAATCATAAACATATTTTAATAATGGACTTAATTTGCTTACTTTTGGTAAGGTAAACTCTTTACCTTTGCTTTGCTCTATAAGTCTATATAATGAGTTTTCAATTTCTTCCATAGATGCCATATTATAATTACAATCCAAATCGGAAGTGTTGTAATAATTTATTACATTTGCTTGATCACCTGTTTCCAAGTTTTTAATTATATAGTTAACATATAAATCGTCTTGATCGTTCCAATAGTTTAATATTTTATATTTCATATTTATCTTTCCATTTCATTATCTTCTTCTTTGTTAGAAGTTTTAGTATGAATTTGTCCATCAGAAGTATAAACTTTATTATTTTTTCTATCCGTAACTTCAAAACCTAAAATATCAATTGCTTTATCTTTATATGTTTTTCCATCTTTTACAACATCTTTTTGATATGTGGATATTCTACCCTTTACAGAAATCCAATCACCTTTTTGTATTTCATTTCCATAAGAATTAACTAAATCACCTCTTAAAACAATTGGCACATATTGAGTATTGCCATTGTTATTTTGTGCTAAATCAAACCTTAATATTTTTTTACCATTTTGATTAGTATAAATATCATTAATATTAGCAACATTTCCTTCCAATTCAAAACTATTTCTTGAATTTCTCATTTCTTTTTCATTATTGTTCATCTTATTTTCTCCTCCTTTTTTCTGTTAAAATGTTCAACAATTCTTTTATATAAAAACAAATCAGTTCCATCTATACATTCAATTTTACAATTGTTGTTTTCTAAAAACTGTAAAAAAGAGATGTTATCATAAATATTTCTTGATAAATGTGTAACATCTCTTATAATTAACTTTGAATATTTATGTTTTTTTATATCGTTCATTAATCTATTTAGTTCTTTTCTATCTAAACTTAAACGATTTTCTACTTCATCTAAATAAATTTCATAATTATATTTTTTTAGATTACAATAATTTTCTACTAGTGAAGTAATACTATTTTTTACATAACTATTACTATTTTTTAAACTGATATAAACTGCAACTTCTTCCATTTTAATTTTCACTACCTTTCTAAATCTTCTTCAATCTTTTTGGATTCACTATTAAAACTTGATAAGGCACTATCTAAATCATCACCATAATAATGTCCATTTAACCAACTACCTGTTGTTTTATCTAAATAAGATGCAACTATAAATTGCTTACTTTCTATTGCATATATTAAAGAATAATATGTATCATTTTCTTTAAGTACAATACATTTCCCCATACCACTATTATTAAATATCATTTTAATAATTCTCCTTATCAACTAAATTACCAACATAAACAACTTGTTTATTAGTTCCACTTATACAAGTAATAAGTGTTATATCAGATTTATTAGTGATTTTTAAATTGGTTGTTCCAGTTTTTTCTATTTCATATTTATTAGATACTTCATAAATATATTTAACTCCTTTGTAATAAAAGTTTATTTTATCTTTCATATCTAACTTATTTAGATTTTTAAAAAAAGATATATAACTATTACCAGAATGACCTGCCAAAATTATATGACTATTTATTTGTTCATCTGGTAAGGTTGTTTCTTTTAAAGTATAAATATTTTTATTAACATTATTACTGATACTTGTTTTATCTACTATGCCTTTTTTCAAATTAATTTTTGGTATTTCTAAAACACCAATATAATTATCAGTTTCTTCTTTGACTGTTGGCGTTTCAACACTTATTTCTTCATCAAAGTCTTTTTCTTCTTTAATTTCAAAAAACTCCTCTACCTTCTCATTATCAACATTATCTTGTTTCTTTTGCTGGTAATGATTATATATGTTATATGAAATACCTAGAAGAAGTAAAAAGATACCCAAAAATATTATTAATGAGTATCTTTTATTTTTTATTGGATTTTCTTTTTTTAATAGTTCCATAAGTTATCACTCCTATACCTAATGCAGATATTCCTAGCATAATAAATGGCATATAATCATTTTTTAAAGTATTAGGTACTTCAACAATGATTTTTTCATCAGATAATTCTGATTTAACTATTTTCCCATCCTCAAGTATTTCAAACCACATCTTCTCATCATTAATTTGATATCCTTCAGGAGCCTCTTTTTCAATAAAATAGTATTTTCCATATCTTAAATTTTCAATTAAAATCTTGCCTTCTTCATTAGTTCTTCCACTAAACACTAATTCATCATTCTCATTATAAATTTCTATTAATGTATTAGGTAAAACTTCACCAGTTGAAATATCTACTTTTGTTATTTCTACACTTCCAATAATAGGCTTATTTTGCATTTCTGCTTTAACAATTTCCCCATTATCTTTAACTTCAAAATAAACCTTTTCAGTAGTAATCACATATCCAGTAGATGCTTCTTTTTCCAAAATATAATACTTACCAACTTTCAAATCATCAATAGTAATTTTACCTTCTTCATTAGTTGTTCCAGTATATATTAATTCATCTTTATCTGTATAAATTTCAAGAATTGTATTTGGTATAACATCTCCTGTTATTAAGTCTTTTTTAGTTATTTCAACTTTTCCTTTTTTATAGTAATTATTTAAAGTCATATCTTTTATAATTAAATTTGTATATTGATCTTTAAATGTTAGTTCAAATGAATATTTTGTTTCATCAAGAACATAATTTTTTAAAGTTGAAATTTCCTTTATATAATATTTTCCAAGTTCTAAGTTATCAATGCTTACTTTACCGTCCTTTGTTTTCACTTCTTTTATTAATTCATCTTTTGAGTATATTTTTTTACTACCAATATAAATATCCTCATCAGCATATAATCCAAGTACAACATCATCTAATAAAGTTTTTTCGTAGCGATAAGTTCCATCTTCTATGACAAACTTTTCGCCATTTTTAACAATATCAACTTTTCCTTTAACTCTTTCATTTGAAAAATCAACTAATAATAACGCACCATAATTTTCATCCAAAATTATTTCACTACCATCACCTATGTGAACGCTTAATGGTTTATTATTCCAAACATAACCTTCAACTATTTGATCTTCAACTTCTTCTAAAAGAAAATCACCAATCAAAGTAGAAGGTGTAATAATTACTCCATTTGAATCAGTTTCATATACACATACTTTTTGTGCAGTAGGATATGTAATAGTTTGACATACATATTCATTAGTTTTTGCATCTTTAATTCTAAACTTAATACCTTTTCTAGTAATAGTTTCTCCTGTTTCTTTATCAACTTTTACTATTTTTATTCTTGCTTCAATAGGAGCATTAGATATTAACTTATATATATCTTCTTCGCTATTTTCATCAATAATAACTTCAAAATCTTTAACCTTTTCATAATTAGGCGTTGATGTTACTTGTTTAAAAGTATAAGAACCATAAGGTAATTTTATTTCCGCAAATCCTTTTTTATCTGTGGTAATCTTTCCAACCATACAAGTATTGCCAGTAGTTGATTTTAATTGATTTTTTTGAGTACAATTATTTAAATATATTTCAAATGTAATGTTTGGCTCACCTTTAAGTATTCCAGTAGAACCATTAGCAAATGTTTTAAATAATTTTACATCTGCTTCTATTACTTTTTCATATACTTCTAACTCTGCAAGTAAATTATCTTTATCAACAGTAAAAGTGTATTTATTCTTATCAAGTGTGTAACCCTTGCTTGGTGTGATTTCTTTAACAGTAAAATCACCTAAATCTGGTAGATAATCACTGATTCCATATCCATATTCATCAGTTATAATTTCACCAACTTTTTCATTGTTTAAATTATAAATACCATATATTGCACCTTTTAAACTAGCATTACCCTGTGCATTATTTTCTTTTGTATCACTATCAACTTTATAAATTTTTAATCTTCCACCTACTGATGTTATTTCAACATTTGCTGGTACTGGATCATAATTTCCTACTCGCATCACATTTTGCGAATGGTTAGAAAAGTATACTATTGGATTAGTAGAATATTTTGTAGCATTTTTTGCTAATTTAACTTTAACTTGACCAACTGATGTAGGTGTTATTGTTAAAGTATTACCATTAATAGTTGCAGTTCCATTTTCAACAGATACTACTTTAAAATTACTTAATACTCCATTTTGATCTACCAAATCTTGACTCTTACCAATAGGTACTTTTATATCAGTATTAAAACTTGGTCTTTTATAATGATTAGCAACTAGACTTTCCATTTCTGCAATCTCACTAGCAAATTTATTTGGTAAGTCATTACCATTTAATGTATCAGTGAACACTATTTTTGAAGTTGGCTCTGCTGTTCGCCAAATTAATACCTGAGTAATTACATACCACTTGTTATTCGAATGGTCATACCCATTTTCGTTATATTGATAACCGTAATATGCCAGTAATGAAATTCTATCCCATTGTTCTTGAGTCATATTAAGATATGTTGCATAATCACTTCTTGCAATATTGTAATAAGGCAAATTATTATCTATATCAACATATGGCTGAAGACAATAAACAAACTTGTTATCTTCACTTCTTCTTATAAAAGAAGCCTGTTGATATTTTATATAACCATCTGCTCTATATTTTTTTATAAAAATATTGGCTATCTTTTCAGCTGGCCAAATTGCTTGTCCTGTATATTCTTCAGCATTTGCTTTCGAAATTCCAAAAAATAAAGACAAAAAAAGTATGCCTAAAATTGCATACAACGATTTTCTTTTTTTCATTTCATTAAATTCCTCTCTTTCACAAAAAAAGACACTTTAAAGTGCCTAAAATAATTTTAACATTTCTCCCAAATATCTACCAGAATAACTATTTATTGTGGAACAAGAATATCCCATACCAGTTGATTCACCATATTCAATACAAGCATTTAAGCATTTTTCTTGACTGCCATATTTTTCAATCGCAAAATCAACTTTTGCCCAACTCCACGCAGGAGAATTATAATATTCTTCTTCTGTTATACCAAGTTCATCCCAAGCATTAATATCGTTTTTTGTATCTGTATCTACTTTGGGAATTTCGCTTGGTGATTGTTTTTCTTCTTGCTTTATTTCTGATTTAGGAGTTTCATTTTTTACTTCAACTTTCTGTTCGCTTTTAGGTGTTGAGTTATCATTTGATTCAATTGACTCATTATTATTTTTCTCTTTTACTTCTTCTATTAATGTTTCGTTATTTTGATTATTATTAGTTTCATTAATCACATCTGTCTTTTTATCTTTATTAGAAACTCCTATGTTTTGTCTATTGTATAAATTAAAGAAAATTACCGAAACTAAACATAGCCCAATTAAAACACCTAAAATAAGCCTTATTTTGTGAGATTTATTTTTTTCTCTCATAGCATATCATACCTCACTTTCAAACTTCTTATATTGACTAAAAACAGATAGATATAAGCATATATCTCTATAATATTAATCACTCAAAAAGTTAAAATTTGCAAGAGTTTTTTTTAACTTTTTCTTTTGCTACGGAATTTTCAATTTTTTATGAATAATATACATCTACATTTCACTCCTTTCATTCAATTTAGTTTTTTATTCCTGAGATCCCTATAAACTCAAAAAAATAGTATAAAAAAAAGAGCCTAATGACTCTGATGATTACTATTTTAATTTCATTTATAAACTATTAGATTAAAGACAATACCAAATCTTACTATAGCACTACACTTTATGGTGTTAAAAGTTTCTCTGCCTAAATTAAATTTTAATTTCATTGAAGATTCCGACTTACCACATAATAGACAATCGTTAATATAGGCATTTTCTTCTTTAGACATTATAGAATACAATTTGTTAAGTTGAATATTAAATTCATTATATTTTTGCTCGTTATCAAGTTTATATTCCACAGCCATACCAACAGGATCAGAAATGTTATTTGTAAATTGTTCTAATCTTGGTCTATAATTTGGTGTCAATCTAACGTGATAACCATTAATAAACTTATTTCTTGCTATTTTTAATTCTCGTAATTTATCTACAACCTTTTCAAATGTTGCTGGTATATCATATATAACCATTTCATCTTTTGTTAATGTAAAGTTATCAGCATATTCTTCTTGTAGATTTTGTTCTAATTTAAAATCCATAGTAACCACCTTTCTTAAAACAAAAGAGAGAAAATTAGGGGAAGTTCATCCTTAATTTTCTCTCACAACATAACTTAACATATTTTTTTTAGAGGCACTTAAAACTTGCGAATTTTCATAAAAATTATTATTTTTTAGATAATAATTTGAATAATAAACATTTTTAACAAAATTCATACCATCACCTCTTTCAATAAAAAAGGGGAGAAAAAGCTAGTAGTTGTTTCATAATAGAAATTGATACTGCTTCTTCTACCCTAACAATTAAAAATAAATTTGTTACAAATAGCACTGGCTATCAATAACTTTTAAATCAAATTAATTGTTTTCTATTCTAATATTTTTATTAAAATATGTCAATAGGATTTTTTTAAAAATAAATAAAAAAACAAAGAAATTAAATTATCTCTCTGCATAATTTGTTTATTTTACTATATTATATCACTTGACAAAACGAAGTCAAGTTTATTATATGTCTAATTTATGTCGTTTTATGTTGTTTTTATGTCGTTTTGAAAAAAGGTATTTATTCGGCATTTAATTCACTTAAAATATATCTTTCTAATTTATCTATCACTTTTTCTTCTGTCATTTCTTTTAGTTCTTCTTTTAAATTTTGATACTTAATCTCTGCAAGTTCTTTTGCATTTTCAGTTCCACTAAAAGCGTTTTCAATAGTGTATTCTCCAAAAGTATCTTCAAGTGTTATGATAGCCCCATATTCATAAATAATCTGTTCCTTTAACGGCAACGGCTTATATTCTTTATCAAGTTCTGGTGGAAAAATATGTTTAAACTTAATTAAATATAAATTAATTAATAAACTTTCCTTTTTTACAATATCAGTAAAAATGATTGCATCTTTATAGTGATTGTTTTTAATATAAGAATCTTGCCTACTATCTTTTAATTTTGCAATATAATCTTTAAAATTTCCAATCTCATTATCAAAACACAAAAGCTCTTTATATTCTTTTTTATAATTTTTCAACTGCTTTTTTTCAATGAGTTTATAAATTTTTTTAAATTTGTTATTTATCATACACTATCCTCTTTTCATTAATTTAAATATTTTAAATTATTAATTTGGATTTGTTTAATTAATTGTACCATACAAAAGTACAATTTGTAACAAATAATTATAAATTAACTATAAAACTACTCGCTTTTTTAAAAAAAGATGTTTTCATAATTCTTTGAAAAAAATATGCAAATAAAATAATTTCTATAGCTAACATCAATATAACTATATTATTCACAAAACCCGCACTCATTATGCTGATAGACATATCACTAGGAATACCTGTTATATTGCTAATATAATTAGCAACATTTAAATTAAATCTAATAATATATAAAATTCCCAAAGATAAAATAACTACAATTAAAGTTTGAAATAATGCTTTTATAAAACATAAAATATAATCCTTTACATTCATTTTAATATTCACTCCTTAATTTTTGACTATTACTTTATTAAAAGTTGATTTGTTAAATTTAATTTTTCTGTATTCTCGCCTTCATCATTGTTAAAAGTTATTTCTAAATACCAATTGTCTAAATTATTAACAACTTTTTTAGGAAATAATTCATTGTATCCTACATTTTCAACACTTATTCCCTGCGGTAAAGAATCTGATTTAACAATAAGTCTGTTTCCAGACATCAAAGCAACACTGGTAATTTCAATATTTTTATTTTTTAATGTTAAATCGCCATAAGCATAGATGTATTTATTACTTGAAGATACAAAAAGTGCATTACTATAATAAAAGTTTTTACTTTCTCCACTAATGGCATACACTTTGATTTTATTATTATTCAAAATAATAAATGATAAAGCTAAAATAATAAATAATATTAAAATTACAAAACTTAATACAATGATGTTACTTTTTTTCATTTTTAACATTGTTCTATTACTGCTCCTTTCTTAACTATTCACTATTATATCACATTTTAGGTAAATACCCGACACTTTTTAAAAATTCATTTTTTAAATGAGAAAATTGTATATAGTGAGGTGATTCTTATGAATTATGAAAGAATGAAAGAGATTAGAACCTATTTTGACAATACTCAAAAGCAATTGGCAGATTATTTAAATGTAAGTAGATCTACCTACGCTGGATGGGAAAATGGAATTGACTCAATCCCACTATTAAAATTAAATGAATTTTGTAATTATTATAAAATTAGTTTAGATTATATTTGTGGACTATCAAAGCAGAAAAAGATTGACCTAAAAAATGATAAAATCGATAAAGTTATTTTAGGTAAAAATTTAAAAGAAATTAGATTAAAAAACAACAATACTCAAAAAGAAATATCAAAGATTATTAAAGTAGATCAATCAAATTATTCAAAATACGAATCGGGTAAAGTATTAATTCAGACTTATTCAATTGTAGAGTTTGCAAAGCATTATAATGTATCTATAGACTGGATATGTGGTAAAACTAAATAACCTAGTGTTTAAAGCACATAGGTTATTTTTTATGCTTAAAAATTTTTTTAAAAAGATTAAATCTTAATTTAAGTGATGATAATCTAACTTTAAGAGTTTTAATTTCTAAATCTTGGTGCATATTTTCATATTCTTTATTCAGCAATTCTTTTTCCATACTATCGTATGTATCCTTAGGTACAACTGTATAGTTTTTGTATGGTTCATCCTCTTTTGAAGCAGAATATATCAAAAATAATAACATAATAGCAATTATGAATAATGCTACAAATAACATAACAAACAAAACTTTATCTAATCCGCTCATTTGAGCATATGCAAATGGTTTATTTTTATTTAATACCAAAAAATACAATTCAAGTATCCAACATAAAACAAAATTTACAGCAAATATAATAGTAAATATATAATTTATCTTTTCTCTAAATTTATTATCTTTCATAACTTACTCCTTTTTATTCTCAAATAAACTATTCTTCTATTACAGTAATATTTCTTTCAAATTTAGTATTATCACTGCTATTTTCACTCAAATATGTTGCAAATTGCGGAGATTCATCATCTTTATTTTCAAGTACATAATTTCCCTCATTGTCATAGATATATGTTATATCTGCTCCAAATTTATGAACAATAACTTTTTTAAAAATTATACCATTTTTCAAAAAGGTTAATAAATCATAATAACTAAAAACATCATCAGATAATAGTTCCACTTTATTTTCTTTACTTATAATTGCAGTTTTTAACTTATTAAGCATACCTACTTCTTCTTTAATTTTGTTATATTGATTTGATATTTTTTCATCAATTTCTTCTATTTCCTTTTTTACTTTGTTTTTTTGTGACTTAAAAATACAATCATCCAATTGTTCAAGTAATTGTTTTCGATATTCTTTGAAGATTTCTAATTGACTCTCTAATATTCTTATCCAACCATTAGAATCTTCAATTTGATGCCAAATACATAAATTTATTACTTTTTCAATCAAATCATCATCTTGAAGTTTATTGACATCTCTCTTCATTTCTTCTTTTTTCTTCATAAATTTCCTCCGTTATTGTACTGCTATAACTATTATATCACATTTTTCTCGATATTCCCCACCAAATTCAAATATTCCCACAAATAATGGGAAAATTAATTGAGAAGGTGGTAATATGAAATTCGAAAAAATGAAAGAAATAAGGGAAAATAAAGAATTAAAACAATGGCAAATAGCAAATGAATTGAAAGTTGACAGAAGCACATATTCTGGATGGGAAACAGGGAAAGACACTATTCCTTTAAGAAAACTTTATGAATTGAGTAATTACTATAAAATAAGTATTGATTATATAACTGGTTTATCTAAAAAAAATAATTATATTTACTCTGGTGACTCAATTGATTTGAATAGAGTTGCAAAAAATTTAAGGAAATTGAGAATTGATAATAATTTAAAACAGAGAGATATATTTAATATGTTAAATATCGCTTCATCAAGTTATTCAGTATATGAAACTGGACAAATACTAATACAAACATCTTTTATATATCAAATAGCAAAAAAATACAATTCATCTATTGATGAAATTATAAAAAGCAATGACTAAATATTTTCATTGCTTTTTAGTTCTGTGTAATATTGGTTTTTTATCATTTGACAAACTATTATCATCACCTAAGTTTATTAAACCCACTCTTGCAAAATTTTTATATGCTGAAATTTGTAGTTGTGAAAATTTACAACTTTTTTCATCAAGTAGTCGTTCAAATATAGTAGTATATTCCATTAAACTTGGCATTTTATCAAACTTATTTAATACTGATAATAACTCCTCGGATAAGTTTTCATTAAAGTTACCTTCGATTTGATAACCAACATCATCTCTTAAAAATAAACTATAAAAACTATAATCATCTGTAATTAATCTTCCGAATTTAAATCCATATTCTTGACTTGTCCTTGTATATCCTATATTTTCTGATGTTAACAAAAACTTTTTTGCCAATGAAATATCATAAGTTTTTTCATCATCATTTGATATTTTTGTAATTTTTAACCAGTCTTTTCTGTCTGTTGAATCTGCATAAAATAGAAACATATTGTTTTCTTCATCAGTACAACATAATAAAATCTTTTCATTCTCATCATCACTTATAATATCAAATAATTCTACATCGGTCTTTTTGCTAAATTTTCCTAACAAACTTAATGAAGTAATAATTCTTGAATATATTTTAGGTTTAGATTTCAAATTTAATAATAATGAGTTTATTCTTTCATCCTCAGAATATAAGTCAAACTTATTTTTTACTTTTTTCTTTTCCATTATTCATCCCCCTGTAATTTTTTTACTTTATCTATTATTGTCTGTAATGTTTCAACATTTATTGCTTGATTTTTATCACACAATGATTCATCTGGTTTATCGTGAACTTCAATTATTAATCCATCACAACCAGCAACAACAGATGCCAATGACATAGGTTCAATCATATAACGATTCCCAGAAGCGTGACTAGGATCAACAAAAATTTTATGCTTTGTGTTATTTTTAATATACGGAACTGCTTGAATATCTAGGACATTTCTTGTTGTTGTGTCAAAACTTCTTATTCCCCTTTCACATAAAATAACCTTGTCTTCATTATTTATATATTTTGCAGCATTAATCCATTCACTATATGTGGCACTTAAACCTCTTTTTAATAATACAGGTTTTGAATAATGGCTTAATTCTTTTAATAATTCATAATTATACATATTTCTACTACCAATTTGTATAATATCAATTTTATCTGCATATTTTCTTACCTGTTCTATTGTCATTAATTCGGTAACAATTGGTAAGCCAGTTATTTCTTTAGCTTTTAAAAGATATTCTATTCCCAAATCTCCCAATCCTTGAAAACTGTCTGGGTTAGTTCGTGGTTTAAATGCACCGCCTCTTAAATAATCAACACCAATTTGTTTTAGTTTTATGGCAATCCTAACTATTTGTTCCTCAGATTCAACTGCACACGGTCCCGCAATGATTGTAACCTTTTTCATCATTTGACCCCCTATCAAAATTTTTTATTGCATTTTATTGTTTTTAAACCATTCAGCAAAATCATATTTAGCAGTACCCCAAAATTTTGCTTCATAATCTCTATCTTTTTCTCTTAATTCGCTTAATGTTTCTGTTTCCCCATCTGGAATATAAAACTTATCGTGCCATCTTCCCAAATTACCTCTTGCTTCTGTTGCTATTGTACCAGTTCCACCACCAGTAAATATAACAGGTTCTTGTCCTGGCTCACAATAAGCAAAACAATCTTCTAATCTTGCCTTTCTATTAGTTTCGTTTTTGAATAATTCCAAGAACTTATCAACACCAATTTGCTTGTCAAAATATGCATTATAAGGACCAGGTAGGCCTCCTAAAGCATCTATATATAAACCAGAATCTGATTTAATACAAGGTCTGCCTAATTTTTCACAAGCATATTTTACACTAAATGCAACTACTTCTTTGCAACTTTTTGCTTGTATTTCAATGATTTCAAAATCAGGATTTTTAATCTCGATATCAAATCCATACATATCTTTAAAAATATGTTGTGCCTCCTCAAATTTCCCCTTATTACCAGTTAAATATATTGGTTTTTCCATTTTATCATCCTCCAACTCTATTATACCATATATTTTTATTATCTTATTAATTTTCTGCAATTTGCATAAGGAATATCGTTATCAGTCATTCCCCACGGATTTTCTAGAAATTTTTCCCATACTTCTGCATAGGGTTCTTCATCAAAGTGTTTTGCTAAATTTTCCAAATCATAGTATGGTAATATCTCCAATGGATTAATAGTATTTTCTTCTCCAGAATGACTAGTATCAAATTTTCTTACTTCAAAATGTAAATGAGGTATTCTTGAACCACCAGAGCAACCACTTAAACCAATTATTTGGCTTTGTTCTATTTGCTGACCAAGTTGAACTAAAACTTCTCTTAAATGTGCATAGACTAGTCTTCTACCATTTCTATCCAATATTTCAACCTTGTTGCCATATCTTTCATTCCATTTTGCACTTCCAGATATAATCTTTTCGTCTAAACCTGCTGATACAACAATTCCTTCAATTGATGCTTTTACTGGGGTAAGAGTTTGTGCAGTAATATCAAATCCAGAATGAAATCTAGGTTTTCCAAGTATCATATGCACTGGCCTTAAACCATATCTGTCGTGTTCCAAGACTTTATATTGTGGTTCAATAGGCCAAATATAATTATTTTCCATTTTTAGGCTCCTTTCTTAATTTTTTTATCTCACAATTAGTTAAATGGCTATCTATTTTTTCTTCAAAACTATCATTATTACTGAAACGATAATAATAATCAACCATATCACCATCTAATGCCATTTCCCTTAATTTTGTAAGCCCACTATTTAACTCATTTTGTAAATAGTTTTTAAAATCTTCAAATGAAATATTTTTCTTCTCTCTTGCTAAATAATTTTTATATAATAATTCTTGCGTTGCATCTACATATAAAATACTAAAATCTTCTATATTCAAATGTTGAATAGTAAATGCTATTCCTTCTAATGTTCTAAATCCAATTAAGATAAATTTATCGCACTCATCATTAGACATTATTTTACCTATTTCATTTGAAATCAATTGAGAAGTAATATCCTTTCCATACTGAACTTCTAATTTTTTTACCCAATCTCCCATTGAAGTATCTGGATCCATTTCTTTATGTATTCTTCTCATAATTGGTCCAGTATCAATCATTCCAATATTTTTATTTTTTGCAATATACTCTCTTGATGAGTATGTTTTTCCACTTGCGTGTGGTCCAACCAAAAACAATACTTTTTTCACTAAAACCTCCTATTTTTTTTAATATATTTTTTTGCTTCCGAAAATTCATTGATTCTATACATATTGTCGTATAGTACTCTGTCAATATTGTATTCGTTAGTCATCAATAGACTCTTTATTCCATACTGATTAGCTTTTGAACAATTATCAAAAGAATCATCTATTAAATATTCAATTCCATTTTCAAAACAAAATTTTCCTTTATTACTAACTTGCATAAATATTTTGTCATAAGGCAAATTATTTTTCACTAACAATTCTATAATTTTCTTTTCCAAATCAGCATATGTATCTTCTGTCTTTGCAGTAATAAAATATATTAAATATCCCAATTCTTTAAAATATTGTAAAGTATCAACTACTCCCTTTTTTACTGGTGATGAAAATGTTATTTCTTGTCCATAACACTCCCAAAATTCTTCCTTTTCCTCTTTAGACCAGCCATATATATCTTCTGGCAAATATAAATGTTTTTCCTCACTTGGTTTATTATTTGAATGTTCTAGGTTGAATTGTTTTGCTTTTTTTATTAAAGAAGGCCAAACATCTATAATAGTATCCGCTATATCAATCCCAATCTTACTCATTTACATCCATCTTTACTTCATCATATTTGTTATATAATTCCAATAAATAATCACATACTTCTTTGTTTTTAGTAATTACATTTTTAGCAATCATATTACAATATCCACACGAGTTACAATTGCCTGTACACTTATTATCTATAAAGAATGTTATAAAATTATCAAGTTTTTTATTATCAATATATATATGTCTCTCACATTCTCTTTGTCTTCCTAATCCTCTAACTCGTCTAATTTCTTCATATATTTCTTTTCTACTATTAACACTTTGCCTTTGTAATTTCAAATCATCTTTTGCTACTACGCCGTGTCCTTGTATTAAATCTAACAAATTACCTTCATATTTTCTATCAGTATAGGCTTTCACTCTTTTCACCAATTCCTCAGTTGGAAAACCTCTTTCAGTAATTTTAAAATGTTCTATACCAATATTTTCGTAAAATTTAATATCCTCAGGTCTAACCCACGGTGATCTAATATATTCTTCAATATTTTCTAATTCTTTTTTTTGACAATAAAACAAACTCCAATCTTCATAAGAATTACTATTTTTATCTTTATTCGAAGCGTGAGATAAGCCAGTTGTATGTGTATATATCATAGGGCAATTTTTTAAACAACTATTTGTTACTAAAATCTCTATTTTAGCTGTTTTTAAATTATCAACCATATATTTTAGTGTCTTAAAATCTCTATTTACTTTTACAAAATCTACACATAAGTAATCTGCACCAAGATCTTCCCAGTATTTTGCTTTTGTGTAAGAGTCAATACAAGCAAATGTGGAAACCCTAACTTTAAAATCTTCTTTAAAATATTTTTTTACAAACATTAAAATGTACGGATTAGTTATTGTCAAAGCATTAACGCCTATATCTTTTAAATATTCTAAAAACCTTTTGAATTCAGATTGCCACGCTGGATCTTGCTCATTATTGGATAAACAACTACCATTCAGTAAATAATTAAATCTAATACCTGCTTCTCTTACCTTTTTAATGTGAGATTCAAATAATTCTTTATCTATATTGGACAAAGTGTTATCTGGTCTTCCTCCACCAATATAATCGTGTTTCATTTTTCCATAAACTTCATACACAGGATAATCTTTAATTTGATCAATTAATTTATTATCAAAATTTGTTGCTAACGATATTTTCATTTTTTACCTCCATCTTCTAATACTTGATATTCGTTCATTATTTTTACTAAAATATCTACAAACTTTTTATTTGTAATTTCATCTTGAATTGCAATTCTTATATGCAATTTATTATTTTCATCATATACTGGAACAACTGATATATTATTTTGTTCAAGTAGTTTTAAAAATTCGTTTTTAAAAACGCTGTCTGTCATTATAGTGTTTGAATCACTTAAAATACATTTAATTCCTATTTTATCAAGTTTTTTAATTATTACTTTTTTCTCTTTGGTTATAGATTTAATATTATTCGTTATATTTTCTTTTCCATTTTTCAACAACTCGTTCGCAACTATACAAGACAACCCAGAAAATTCGTTTGTCGTTATATTTTCAAGATAACTTTGCTTAAATTCGGGGTTACACACAAGATAACCAAGTCTAAAATTTGCAATACCATAGGCTTTAGAAAATGATCTTACAATTAATAAATTTTTAGGAATATTTTTATAACTCAATAAACTTTTTTTATTTGTAAATTCTATTCCAGACTCATCAACGACAACAGGAACATTTATACTTTTGGCAAAATTTATAATATTTTCACAATTTTCATATAGACCAGTTGGATTGTTAGGATTACAAATATAAACCATTCTCGTTTTTCTATTAATAGCTTTTTTCATTTTATTAAAATTAATTTTATAATTATCAGTAAAAACTCTATATGTTTTACCATTAAAAGATGTAACTCCAAACTCAACTTGATTAAATGTATAAAATGGTGTAACCAAATTTCCTCTTTTAACAAAAAACAGTTTTATGATATTTTGTAAAATGCCATTTGCTCCTGCACCTAAAATTATTTCTTGTTGTATATTTTCGTGATTTTTAATTTCTTGCTCTAACTTATTAATCTCATCGTGTGATGGATATTTGTCAAATTCCTTTGGATTTATTTTTAATTTACCATAACTAGATAAAAATTTTCCAGACAATGTCATATCTATTTTTTTAGATTCAATTCTTGAATAATCTGATAGAAAGTTTCTTTTAGAAACAACATAATTACTGTTTTTTAATAAGGACTGTATAAACATTTCTTTCTCCACTTCCAACATCAGTTATATGTTCATCAACTATTTTAATTATTGTAAATCCAACCTCAGACACATAATCTTGTATTTGTTCTTTACTCAATAATACCATTGGTGGTCTATCTTTAATTAAATAAGTATTTTCCCCTGTTTTTATCAAATCACTAGTAATAACATCATTTGTAAATGTCGATAATATCGCATATCCATCTTTATTAAGAATTCTATAAATTTCTTTTAATGAATTTTTATATTCTTCAATTGTTATGGCATTATGTATTACTCCAATAGATAATGCTAAATAATATGAATTTTCAACCACAGGAATATTATCCATTTTACATTGAACAAAGTTTATATTTGAATTATGATCAAACATCTCTTGATATTTATCAATTGCTAATACATTTGCTTTCATTTGATGTAAATATTTGGAATATCTTCCACCACCACATCCTATATCGATACACTTTTTATCTGATACATTTAAAGCATCAATTTGATCCGTAATATATTTTGATGGCTTTCGTGTTCTAAATGACTCTCCAACATTTTCTTTTTCCCAAAAACATTGTGCATTAGAAAATTTAGAAACTATATATTTGGTATTACAAACAGATGATTCAATTACTTTTAAATCTAATTTTTCCATAAATTCTTTACATTTCTTTTTTTGATTTTCATTCTTTACTAATACAAAGAATGCAGGACCAACAGAAGACAATGCTAAAAATTCACAGTCATTATTTTCATAGAGTTTTCTTATTTTATCACTAATATTCATTAACCCGTCATAAACAAATGAACAATTTTCATTACTTCCCATATTAAATCTATAATCAAATACAACATCAGCTAATTCTTTTATATTACCATTAGCCATATCTGGTAATGCTTTATGTAGTAAATCGTATGCTATTTTTTCAGCATATTCTTCGCCAGTCTTTTTAAACTTCCATAAATTTTTTTCTTCTAGTTCCATTAATACTTTAGCATCTTTTTGAACAAAGTCATTTGGAAAACCTATTAACACTTCTGATTCATATTTCATTTTAGCAATAGCAGTTGATTTACCTGCAATAATTATAATGCCTTCTTCAGTTAACCCATTAGTAGCACCACCACCAATACATTGAACTACTTTTAAATTTTCTTCATCATTGTCAGAGATTTCTTCTCCGTGATTAGATGCTAAATATATAATTAAATCTTTATCATTAATTGGACACGAATATAGTTCATTAATAGCAGAAGCAACAGCAGATATTGTAGAACTGCTTGATCCAAAACCACAATGTTTTGGTATATCATCATCATCAACATCAATATCCAAAGAAGGAGAGATATTTAAAGCATTACACATTAATAAGTAAGAATGCTTTACTAAAACTTTTCTTTTTGTTCGTTTGGAGATATTCAATTGTCCTCCACTTTCACTTTTTACAGTAATTTTAACCTTTATAAATTTTTTTAGCGATATTACTACTTCACCAGGAGTAAAAACCATACTATCATTATAACAAACTGCCGCTGGATTTATAGCCATTGCATCTAGCCTACACGGATATTTAATTTCAACTTCTTGTTTATTTAATATTACTGGAATATTTACTTTAGCATTAAATTTATTAAATATGTATCCAGCCTTTATAATTGGAAATTTTTCTTCTTTCATTTTCATCACCTTAAACCCTTACATTTGAAAAAAAGAGTATCAAAAGCTAAAATTGTTAACTAATTGATACTCTTTAAATATTTTTTTAGGGGACAACAAAATAATTCATTTTTTGATGAACAAACACTAGTTTTTAATTCTTTATATTTTTGTTTTTCTTTTAATTTTACAATAAATTTGTTCATAATTGCCCTCCTTATATTATCTAGTTTTTTTTCTTTGAATTCCACTTTCTAAATCTTTTTCAGAAACCTTTGATAAAATTTCTATGTTAAAGATTCTACTCTCAACTTTATAACTTGCTGATTCTCCGACTTTTTTATGGTAAACTGACTTACCCAATGGACTATTAATTGAAACTTCTTGAATACCACTATTATCAGAAGTGTGTGATCCTACAGAGCCAACTAATTTAAATTCTAATTCTTCACTATCATCAGGTCCGAAAATCATATCTACTGTAACAATATCGTTGACATCAACTAATGTTTCATCATCGTGTCTTTCTACAATTACTGCTCTTTCTAATTTTTGGTAACATTCTTTAAGTTGACCTAAAATCATTCTTTCTTGCATATTGGCTTCATCAAAAGCAAAATTATCGTGCCATCCGTCACCTACTGCACCAGAATAGGCTTCTCCTTTTTCTTTTCCATTTTTTGCAAGTTTTGCCTTTAATAAATCTATTTCTTCAAGTAATCTCTGATAGCCATCATTATCTAAATATAACTTTTCTTCATTATTTTTCATTTATTATTCCCCCTTTCAAAGATTATTATTAAATAGATATTTGGTCTTACCGATTATTTATTATATAGTTTTAAAAAGAAAAGTCAATAGATTTTGACAAAAAAAGTGGAGTATTTTGGATTTTTTTGTTGCATTAAGGCAATTTTTGTGTTATTATTGATTTATCAAATAGCATATGTAGTATCGTGTGAATTTGATTCAGTTGATGCAGTAATGTAGTATTTTTCAACTGAGAAGTAGATCGTCTGCTAGTTTAGAGACGATTTTTTTATGCTTATCTTTCCATATTGGAACTATATATATCTTCTAGTTCTTCTTCTCCCCATAAATCTTCTATATCCGTATTAAGTTTATTTATATTGCTAATAATTGCATTTTTAAAATATCCAAACTTATTTTCTATTTCATTACCATCTTCATCTTTAAAATTTCTTTTTAAAACTCTCGGAATTATATAATGAATTATTTTAACTAAATCTTTATAAGAGTTGCCATCTTGTATTAACTGTTCAAATAGATTATCATAATAAAAAATTTGTATATCTTCTTTTTTTATAAAACCCTTATCAATTAATTCTAAGGTTAAAATATTATGTTCTTCTGGCACAAAAAAAGATGATATTTTGGTTTTATCATCTTTATCTATTTGTTTTTTAGTATTTTGTTTATTAGTATTTATTTGTATGTCCTTTTCGGTACGCCCTTTTACCGTATGCCCTTTTTGGTAATACGGGTTTATATCAAATGGTATTTCGTAAATTGAATAATCATAATAAAATTTCCCTTCATTATCTTGCATTCTTGTTCTTATCAAATACTTATTTTCTTCTAATTCTTGAAGTATATTCCTAATTGCTTTTATGCTTTCTTTGCTTATTGATTCTAACCCATTCATTGAGTAGTCCCAATCTTCTGGCAATGATAACATAAATGACAACAATCCCTTAGCCTTATAACTTAAATTTTTATCTCTTAAGTGATGATTACTCATAACTGTATAATTTTTATTTTTTTCTATCTTAAAAATTGACATTGAATTCACCTCCAAAAAAAAGCCTAATCGGCTTTTTAATTATATATACAATTTATAATAATACTCTAAAATATAAGGTTTTAAAGTAGTTATATTATTATTTCTTCGCCTATAACTTGCGACTGCTTTTTTGTCACTACTACATCATTAGCGGATGCGATAGCAATTGCTTTTAGTAGTTCTTTTACTTTTAGTTCAGAACCTGCCTCTAGAAAGACTTGACTTCCTCCCATGCTTGCGGCATTAGTACTGATATTTACTTTATCTTCTAGACTATATTCATTTTTTTCAAGGCTTTCCATAATTAGAAGCATTGTCATGATTTTAGTCATAGATGCAGGAGCAAGCTTTTCATCGCTATTTTTTTCACTTAATATTTCACCGGTTGAAGCTTCTATTAGTATACTAGACTTAGCAGTAATGTCTAACTCTTCAGCTTTTACTGTTACTGGAATTATTAATATTAAGAGCAATATAATTATTTTTTTCAACTTTATCACCTAATAAAAAGTATTCAAAGATAGCATAAAAAAGACTACTTGTTATTTATTTTCGTAGTCTTCTAAAAAACTTTTATGAATTCCATTAGTTGTTGTTCCTAGCACGCAGTTTAAATTGACGTTATCTAAAGATTTAAAAATGTTATAGTCGATGTCTTTATTAACTTTTCTTAAGTTCTTAATTAGTTCTTTCATTTCTCTTCGTTTGCTTATTTTTTCTTGGGCATCTTTGGTCGTAAAGGAACAAGCACAGTTTAAGAATACAAGTTCATTATAAGTTTTCCAAGAGATGATGTCGCTTTCTTTAATTAAGTATAGAGGTCTTATGAGTTCTAGGCCCTCGTAGTTATCACTTTTTAGTTTTGGCATCATTGTTTTGATTTCAGAGCCATAAAACATTGATAAAAGCGTAGTTTCAATGACATCATCAAAGTGGTGTCCTAGAGCAATTTTATTACATCCTAATTCTTTAGCTTTATTATAAAGATGCCCACGGCGCATTCTAGCACAGAAGTAACATGGACTTTTAAAGATGCCACTATCTATAACTTTGAAAATATCACTTGAAAATATCTCTAAATCTATGTTTAGTTTTTGAGCATTTTCTTTGATTTTATTAATATTTTCTTCACTGTAACCGGGGTTCATACAAACACATTTTGCTTTAAATTGAATGTCTCCATGTTTGTTTAGTTCTTCTATACATTTTGCTAGTAAAAAGGAATCTTTACCACCGCTTATGCAAACCATGATGTTATCATTTGGTTTTATTAGTTCATATTCTTTTACTGCTTTTACGAATTTTGCCCAAATTTCTTTGCGATATTTTTTAATTATTGAGCGCTCTATTTCTTTATATTTTTCCATATTATACCTCGTAGTGGTAGTCTTCAATTTCTTCTATTGTATAGTTGTTTGGGGTAAAGTCTAGTGTATCTAAATCAAAGTAACCTAAAATGAAGTCACTTGGAACAAATGATGCATATTTGTCATCTTCAAAAATATCGGTAGATCCTTTACTTAGTGGGGTTATAAAGTCATAACCCATACTTTTAGGTACTCTAATTAAGACCATTTCATCTCTTTCCATTGCACCAAAACCTTTTTCATCAGTTAAAAACTTTTCAGGGTCTGTTATCATGTCAGGTGTAATTTCAACCATTGTTGTATAGTATTCTTTTTCAGCCATAAGTAGACCATTTTCTATTATACTTTCACCTACTCCGTGGCCTGTAATATGATAAAAATATCTATAATCATTAAAATCAAATAATTCATTAAATAAATCTTGCATAAAATCACCAATAAAATAATATCATAGTTTGTGCTTAAAAAAAAGAACTTAGTGAGCATAAGTTCCGTGTAATTTGGCCAGTTCATCATCTGTTAACGGGTCAATTGTCCATTTATTATTATTTTTTGTAAGAGTAAAGTCAATTGTGTAAGTTACTCTATCGTTACTATTAGTGTACTGTTTGATTTTGTATTCTAAACCTTTTTTCACACTATAAACGCCATCTTCATTAAATTCATTTGGATTAGCAGCTATATAACTGCTTGCATCATTTTCGGCTTTGTAATAATCATACACTTCTATTTCAGCTTTAACTGTTGCTTTGTCACCATCGATTGTTTCATCTTTAATTTTGTATTTTAAATCACTATATTGTTTTTCATAGACTTTGCGATAATCTTCTTTGAAGTCAGTGTCAATACTTAAGGTATTTAAAAAGTCATCTAGTTCACTTTTAACGTCACTTGCATTCATTTGGTATTTGTTTAGTAAGTTTTCTACTCTACTTTTTGGTGAGCTTCCAAAAGCACAACCAGTTAAACCAATTAATAACAACAGTACAATTATTAGTCTCTTTCTTTTCATTTTTTCCTCTTTTCTGCTATTATTATGAGAATATATTTTATTTTTATACAAAAAAATCAATCTTAGGTGATTGATTTTTTATTTGAAGCATTTTCTTTTTGTAATACTTTTGTAGTTGCACTGTTTGCTTTCATATATTTTTGATGAGATTCATCTAATAGCATTTTAACGTTATTATTTTTTTCAGTGCCTGAAAGAAGTGTTGTTAGCATTACTTTAACATCTAGTGGAATATCATCAAAACTTTGGTAGTTATCAGGTAACTTTCCATTTGGAAGATAATAGTTAATTATTTCAATAGCTTGTTCAAACTGTTTAGTAAATCCTGTGGGAATTTTTAAGTCTTCTTTCGCATTTTTTTGAGCACGAAGATTAATCGTTTCTAAATAATTAGCTGCTCTAGATGATAAGGCATTTACACAATCCATTACACTTTGAAGTTCATCTGCATCAGATAGCTGAGTACTTTTTACTTTACTAATAGTTATTTTCATTAGTACATAAGCTACTAAGGTTGGCACAATTACTGGTGAGCCGAAGATAATAACTGTAATAAGTGTGAGAATAGCACCTATTAAGTTAATTATATCGGTAATATTAGATATTTTCAATTTTTGTGTTGCAATACTTGCGATATATTTTCTGCTTTCGTCAATTAAAACTGCACATCTAGTAGCTTCGTTATATAAAGCATATGGATCGCTAGCATCTCTATCTTTATCAAGATATAAAGCATTTTGAATTTCATCTAATATTGTAGAAGCCTCAGTCAAATTTTTTTGTGCGAGTTCCAAATTGGTTTTTTTAGTATTTTCTTTTTGTTTTTCCATATTAAATCCCCCCTAAATTTTTATTTTCTTTTTGATATTTTTGTTTTTTTATTGCAAGTAATTCATTTAATGGCATAGTTTTTTCTGCATCTGATTCTGCTAGAAGAAGGATAACTATGTCTGCTATATTTTCATCTACTTGAACGTCTTGTCCGTTTACAATTTGACCAACAATATCGACTGCTTCGCGGAAACGATCATCCTCTTGATCTTCTAAGTACATATTTTCTAGGCCTTTAGCTTTTTTGATTCTTTCATAGGTAACATTTAAACGGTTTTCTACGATGTTTAATTTTGCAATACCAGTTTTACTAATGCGTTTTAGCCTGCTTCCGCCTTCTTTTTCTTTTAAAGCTAATTTTTCAGAAGCTTTGCCTAAAAGTTTGTTTGCTACGTTACTAAGTTTGGTTAGCTTTTCAAGTTCTATTTGATAGTACTCCATTACGTCTGCTAATTCACATAAACCATTTAATATTTCTAAAAGTTTTTCACGTATTTGTAATAATTCATTAAAGTTTTGGGTTCTTCTACTATATAGATTTTCGGTTATAAGATCTAAACTATTAGTTATGTCATCTAGATAAGCTAAGTATACTTTGTAGGCTTCTTCAGGTATTATCTTTGCCATTAGATAGTCTCCTTTAATGTTGTCTTTAAATTATTTTTTATTAAATTTTTAAAAGTCTCATAAGCTTCTTCAAAGGAAGAACAACCTAGGTGATAATCACTTTCAATTAGGTTAAATAAACCTGATTTATATTCATCTTTAATATCTTCAGAAAAGTCACCATTTAACATTTTAAAATATAGTTCAACGATAGGTGCCTGTGCTGCTTTTTTGTTTTTTATAGTTTTTCTTCTTTGCTTTTCTTCATCTATTAGTATTTTTATTTTATTAAAAAATCTTTCTAATTCAAGAGTTTCATCACTGACTCTAGATTTTATAGAAAATCTTTTCTTTTTAACTGCATAAGCTTTTTTTTCTTCAGCAAATATGTCTCTTGCGATAGTAAATCTTAATATTAAACTGTAAAAATCTTCATCACTTATAAATTGCAAGGTTTCTACATTAAATTCTTCTTCTAGGTTTGCAAGTTTGGAGTTTTTCTTTGACATGATATCACTTTCCTTTTTAATTCGCTTTTAGGAACAGTATTATACAACAAAATTTTATTATTGTAAATAAAAATAGACCATGTGGTCTATTTAGTTTCCCTAAACTGTGAGTTATATAATTCGGCATAGAAACCATTTTGTTTGAGTAGTTGTTGATGAGTTCCTTGCTCAATGATGTTACCATCTTTCATTACTAGAATTAAATCAGCGTTTTTAATGGTTGATAAGCGATGAGCAATGATGAATGAAGTTCTTCCTTTAGTAAGTTTATCCATGGCTTTTTGAACTAGTTCTTCAGTTCTAGTATCAACATTACTGGTTGCTTCATCTAAAATTAAGAATGGTGCGTTTTTAATCATACCTCTAGCAATTGTTAGAAGCTGTCTTTGACCTGCTGATATGCTTTCACTTTCGGTTATTTCATAATCTAGTCCATTAGGTAAACTTTTGACAAAGTGGTCAGTTCCTACTATTTTTAATGCGTTCCAAATTTCTTCATCGGTTATTCCTCGATTATTATATTTAATATTATCTCTAATAGTACCATTAAATAGCCAGGTGTCTTGTAGAATCATGATAAATAAATCATGAATGTTTTCTCTTTTTAGGTCATTTATATTAACCCCATCTATCGTAATTTTACCATCAGTTATTTCGTAGAATTTCATTAATAAGTTAACGATAGTTGTTTTACCAGCACCTGTTGGACCAACAATAGCGATTTTTTCACCTGGCTTTACTGTGGCATTAAAGTCTTTGATGATAGTTTTGTTTTTGTCGTAGCCAAATTTAACGTGCTCAAAAGTGATGTTTCCTTTAACAACTTTTGGATCTAACTTTTTAGTTTTATCGCTTTCATTAGTCATTTCTTTTTCATCTAAGAAATTAAATACTCTTTTTGAGGCAGCAGCTACGGACTGAAGACCATTTAAACTTTGGGCTATTTGTGATAATGGGTTAGAAAATAGTCTTACGTACATAAAGAATGCAACAATTACTCCGAATTCGATCTTGTTATTCATGGTAAGAAGTGCACCAACGATGCAAACTGATACATAACCAAAGTTACCGATAAATCCCATAATTGATGGCATTAAACCACCAAGAAATTGACTTTTAAAGTTACAGGTATAAACTTTGTCATTTAATTTATTAAATTTATCTAGAGCATCTTGTTCCCCGTTGTAAGCTTTTACTAGGGTTTGTGATGAATAGATTTCTTCTATGTGTCCGTTTAATTTACCTAATTCTTCTTGACGCTTTGTAAAGTATTTTTGACTCTTTTTTAAAATAATTGCCAAGAATACTAAACCTATTAGTGATGAGAAAATAGCGGTTAGAGCCATAATCCAATTGGTTTTAAACATCATAAATAAACAACCAATTAATAGTGTGATAGAACCAACTAGTAAGCCTAAACTGTTATTTAGGTTGCTACTTACGGTATCTACATCGTTGGTTACAACAGATAAAATGTCTCCACTTGCGTGATTGTCAAAAAATCTAAGTGGTAGTTTATTTATTTTATTTGATATTTTACTACGAAGTTCTTTAGCAAATTTTAAACAAGCATCTACCATTAAATATTTTTCAAAGAAGTCAAAGACCGCACTTACAACATAAATAATTATTAAAACAGTCATGATATGAGTGATTTTTTCTAAGTCAATAGTTCCAGTAAGTCCTTTAATTATGGTGTTAGTAAGTTCTTCTAGTTTTTTAGGACTAATTATTGCTAGGATGCTACTAATAGTAGAAAAAATCAAAGAAAGAATAATTGTAACTTTGTATTTGTTTAATTCTTTTGATAGTCTATTAATTTCTTTTCCAAAGTCTGTTTTAGTGTCATTGATAACAGGTTTATTATGCATTTTCTAATTCCTCCTTTGAAAGTTGTGAGTAAGCAATTTCTTTATAGACCTTGCATTTTTTTAGTAGTTCTTTATGAGTTCCTTTGCCTACGCATTTGCCATTATCTAGAACAATAATTAAATCAGCATCTTTAATAGTACCAATTCTTTGTGCTACGATCATTGTCGTGATACCTTGCATTTTTTCTTTAAGGCCTTTTCTTAGTTTGTAGTCAGTCTTATAGTCTAAGGCACTAAATGAGTCGTCAAAGATTAAAATTTCAGGAGTTTTTGCTAGAGCTCTAGCAATAGATATTCTTTGTTTTTGACCACCAGAAACGTTAGTTCCACCTGATGCTATATGAGATTTGTAGCCTTTTTCCATTTTACTAATAAATTCATCGGCTTCAGCAATTTTAGCACCATTTAAAATATTTTCTTTAGTGATTTTTTTACCACTATCGCCATAATTGATGTTGTTTTCAATCGTGTCGTTAAAGATAATTGCTTTTTGAGGAACATAGCCAATTTTCTCGTGAAGAGTTTTTAGAGAATAATCTTTAACGTTAATGCCATCTATTAGAATTTCACCTTTAGTAGCATCATAGAATCTAGGTACTAAATTTATTAAAGTACTTTTGCCAGAACCGGTTGATCCGATAAATGCGATAGTTTTTCCTTGATCTATTTTAAATGATACATTTTCTAGAATATATTCTTCACTGTCAGGATATTTGAAGCTGACATTTTTAAATTCTACTACTCCTTTAATATCATTATGTGTATCAATTTTTCCGTCTTTAATAGTTGGATTTACCTCTAGTATTTCATTAATACGAGTTGCTGATACACCGGCTCTTGGATAGAAAATAAAGATAAATGCTAGCATTAAAAATGATGATATTACTTGCATTGCATAGGCTGAGAATACTACCATGTTACTGAAGATTGTAAGTTTATCTAGCATGTTTGCTGAGTTTATTAAATAAGCACCAATTATATAAATTGATAATGATACGCCATGCATTATTAAATATATTCCTGGGTTTAGAATTCCCATTGTTTTTTGGTTAAACATTTGAAGTTTAGTTAAATTTGTGTTACCCCTATTAAATTTTCTTTCACTATAACTTTCAGCATTAAATGCTCTAATTACTCTAATACCTTTAAGTTGTTCACTAGTTAGTTCATTGATATCGTCAATTAATTTTTGAACTTTCTTAAATTTAGGGAATACTAATATTAGTAAAATTCCGATGATAATTAGAAGTACTACGACACCTATGCCAGTTGCTAAGCTCCACCATTTGCCTTTATTTAGAATTTTAAGTATTGCCCAAACAGCAGTTATTGGTGCCTTAATAATCATTTGTAAGCCAATTGCTAAAAACATTTCTACGTTGGTAATATCGTTAGTTGTTCTAGTAATAAGACTACTTGCTTTAAATTTTTTCATTTCATCTAAACTAAAGTCTTCAACTTTTTTAAATAGTTTTTCTCTAGTAATTTTTGAAAATGACGCTGAAATATAAGCAGCAAAATAGCCTACTACTACGGCACCTAAAAGTGATCCACCTGCGCAAAGAAGCATCTTACCACCATTTATTAAGATGTCTTTCATGGCACTGCCTGGAGTTTGTACTAACATGGTTATTTTAGACATATAATCGGGAATTTTTAAGTCTAGCCAAACTTCTAAGACAACAAATGCTACACATAGTAACATTGCAAAATATTCTTTTGCTTTAAAGTTTTTAAATAGTTTTAACAATTTATCACGTCCTTTTTTATTTTTTTGGTAACTATATTTTAACATATTAGAATATGTAAAGTGTGAAAAAAAGATGTTTATTTGCAAAAAACAACTTCTTTATTTTCATATTTTAAACAAGTAGTTTCATCTAGTGGTTCTTTAGTTATTGGATCTACTTGTATATCTATTAATTCTTTATTATATAGGTCTTTTAAGGTTATTTCATCCTTACATTCTTCTTTTAAATAACATTCTTTAGCTACTTCTTTAATTTTATTATAAAGTGCTGTGTAAGCTTTTTCATGGTGATTTTTAATGTTTTTATTGATTCCAAGAATAATAAATACACCAATGATAGCTAAAAATATATAAGTTAAATAGTTATTTTTTTTCACCATAATAATTCTTTATAAACTCCTCTTTATATTCTAATATATTATCATTTTTAATAGCTTCTCTTAGTTCTTTTGTTAAATTGATTAGATAATGAATGTTGTGAATTGATAGAAGCCTTGCTCCAAAAGTTTCATCAGCATTTATTAAATGTTTAATGTAACTCCTTGTGTAGTGTTTACAAGCGTAGCAATCACATTCTTTGCTGATGGGTTCAAAGTCCATTTTATATTTGGCATTTTTAAGATTAATTTTTCCATATTTGGTTAAGGCGTGACCGTGACGAGCTAGTCTTGTTGGTGAAACACAGTCGAATATATCTATTCCTCTAATAACATTTTCTACAATGTCTATTGGGTCTCCTACGCCCATTAAGTATCTTACCTTATCTTCTGGCAAGTATTTAGTGGCATAGCTAACCATTTTATACATTGTTGGTTTATCTTCACCGACACTAGTACCACCTACTGAGTAGCCATCAAAATCAATTTTAACTAGTTCTTCTACGCAGTGTTTACGCAAGTCTTCATATTCACCACCTTGAACAATACCAAAGAGACTTTGACGAGGATTATTAAAGACTTCTTTTCCTCTTTTAGCCCATCTTAAAGTACGTTCTACGGAGTTTTTACAGTATTCATAAGATGCTGGGTAGCCAATGCATTCATCGAAACTCATAGCAATATCACTGTCTAACTTATTTTGAATTTCAATACTTTTTTCAGGAGTTAGTAATAAAGCATCACCATTATATTGATTTTTAAATTTTACACCTTCTTCGGTTATATCTTTTGGCTTTGCTAAACTAAATACTTGAAAGCCACCGCTATCTGTTAGAATTGGTCCATCCCAGTTCATAAATTTATGTAAGCCACCGGCAGCGTCAATAACATCTTCGCCAGGTCTTAGCCATAAGTGATAGGTATTTGCTAGGATAATGCCAGCATCACATTCTTTTAGTTCTTCAGGAGATAAAGTCTTTACTGTGGCCTGAGTACCAACTGGCATAAACATCGGAGTTTCAAATGTTCCGTAGTTTGTTTTGATTTTACCTAGTCTTGCACCTGTGTTTTTTTCTTTTTTTAATAATGTATATTCTATTTTCATGGGTCACTTCCTTACTATTTGATTAACATGGCATCGCCAAAACTAAAGAAACGATATTTTTGTTTTACTGCTTCTTCATAGGCATTTAAAATATTTTCTTTACTAGAAAAAGCTGATACTAACATTACAAGGGTACTCTTTGGTAGATGAAAGTTAGTAATTAGTCCATCTATTGCTTTAAATTTAAAACCTGGATAGATGAATATACTAGTATCTCCTACCTCAGCGGTAAACTTTGAATGTTTTTCTAAATTTGTTTCTAGAGTTCGGACACTGGTTGTGCCTACTGCATAGATTTTGCCGCCATTTTCTTTAATTTCATTTAGAGTATTTGCGGCTTCTTTAGTTATTATATAATGTTCTTTATGCATGACGTGTTTAGTTACATCTTCTACACTTACTGGTCTAAAGGTCCCTAGGCCAACATGAAGAGTAATATGTACTATTTTTATACCTTTTTCTTCTATTTGTTTAAGAAGTTTCTCGGTAAAGTGTAAGCCAGCCGTAGGAGCTGCTGCTGAGCCATATTCTCTTGCATAAACAGTTTGGTACATGTCTTTATCTTCTAATTTTTCATGAATATATGGTGGTAGTGGCATTGTTCCTAATTTTTCTAAGATTTCCATTAAAATTCCATCATAAATTAACTCTACTTCGGTTATACCATCTTCTTTGATAGCTTTTACCTTAGCTTTTAATAAACCTTCACCAAAGCTGATAATAGTGTCTTGTTTTAATCTTTTTTGGGGTTTTGCTAGGCATTTCCAGATATCTTTTGCTTCAGGATTTAAAAGAAGTAATTCAATTACTGCATCAGTTTCTTCTTTAATACCAATGATTCTTGCAGGAATTACTTTTGTATCATTTATTACTAAAGCATCACCTTTATTTAAGTAATTTATTACATCATAAAAATATTCGTGAGATAACTTTCCAGTTACTCTGTCCATTACTAAAAGACGACTTTCATCTCTTTTTGCTAGTGGGGTTTGAGCAATTAATTCTTTTGGTAAATAATAATCAAAATCTTCTGTTTTCATTGTAACACTTCCTTATAAATCATACTATTAAAGCAGTTTGTTTGTCAATCAAAGAAAAAATCTAAAGGGTGTTTTTACTCTCTTTAGATGCTTCTTTTATTTTTCCTAGTATAGAAATTATTCCAGCTTCATCGGGATAGTCTTCTACTCTTTTATAGATTAGTTCTTCTTCTAAATTGTAAAGTTCTTCATCGGTTGCAAAATATAGTTTTGGTGAAATTCTTGTAAAAGCAAACATTATGCTGATAATTCTATTTGCTCTTTCGTATTCATCATTTACTCTACGAGTTAGATAGTCTATATGAAAAGTTAATTTTAGAATGATGTTTCCAGGCATAGTTTTAAGCTGCTTATGACTATTCCATCTGACACGCATATCAACATTACCTTTTGTTCTTAATAATTTATCTATCCAAACTAATTTTGGAACTAAGAGTTCATACGGTCCTTCTTTACACATAAAAATTTCCCCCTTTGTGATATAGTATCATACCACAAAAGGAGGAAAAATGCTAGTTTGATTTCTTTGTATATTTTGCAAAGCTATAATTAATATTATTTTCGCTTGATGAACCTAAAATTTCTTTGTGATAATCATCTTTTGAAAATACGGGAAAGAAGGTATCAGCCCTTTTAGAGTCTTCTATTTCGGTTAAATAAAGAGTATGAGCAAATGGTAAAAACTCTTTATAAACTTTACCACCACCAATTATAAAGCATTCTTCCTGAGTATTTTGAATATAACTAATTACTTCATCTACGCTGTGCATGATAATAACGTCATTATTTTGATAGTTTTGGTTACTAGTTATAATAATATGTTTTCTTTTAGGAAGCAGTCCTGGCAGGCTTTCAAAAGTTTTTCTACCCATAATTATAGTTTTACCAGTTGTAGTTTTTCTAAAAAACTGCATATCTTCTTTTAGATGCCAAAGAAGTTTGTTTTCATAACCTAGTTCATTATTTTTGCCGATTGCAGCAATCATACTTAAATTATTCATAATATTTTTACTGAGTTATAGGGAATTTAATTGGTCCCATGTGCTCATAACCTTCTATTTTAATATCTTTTAATTCTTTACTGTTATCAATTTTGAAAAAGTCGGTTACTTTTGGATTAATCCATAGAGTTGGAGCTTTAATGTCAGGATTTTCATCGGCTCTTTTGATTTGCTCTTTGATGCCATCAACTTGATTTACATAGATATGAGCATCTTTTATACTCCAGTCAATAGTACCTGGTTTTAGGCCAGTGCAGTGAGCTATTAAGCTTAAAAGAGTGGCATACTGTGTAACATTAAATGGTAAGCCTAGAGGAACATCTGCACTTCTTTGATGAACCCATATATTTAGTTTACCATCTGTTACATCCCATTCACTTGACCATACACATGATGGTAAGACTGCTGTTTCTAAATAATCATTTTGCCATAAAGTCATAATCATTCTTCTATCGTTAGGACTATTTTTAATTGATTTAATTAGATTTTGTGTCATTTGAAATTTATTTGTTATATAGCCATAAGCTGTACCAATTGTGTGAGCATATTCTTTGGGAAATTCTTTAACTATTTCTTTTTTTACGTATTTTCCATTTACGGGAACGTTTTGCGTTGCTTTCCAAAGACCTTCTTCACTAATTTCCCATTCATCCCAAATGTGAATGTCTCTTTCTTGAAGCCATCTTACATCGTTACTTTGAACTTGGTAGATCCATAACATTTCAAGGATGGCTTTTTTAAAGTATAGTTGTTTAGTTGTAAGTACTGGAAATTCTTCTTGCAGGTCAAAATGTAAGTGATATGATGGTAATTTAATAGTGTTTGTACCAGTTCTATTTTCTACTTCTACTCCCTCACTTAAGATTTTTTTACATAATTTTATATATTCTTTATCCCATTTAGTCATACTACTTTTCCTTTCTATAAATTGGATACTTTGAAGTTAGTTCTAATACTTCTTTTTTTAATTCTTGTAAAATATTTTCATCATCCCTATTTTTTAGAGCACTACTAATTATTTGACCGACTTTAATAAATTCTGCTTCTTTAAAACCTCTTGTGGTCATGGCAGGAGTTCCTAGTCTTAATCCTGATGCTTTTAAAGCACTTTCAGTTTCATTTGGTATAGTATTTTTGTTAGTCGTTATATTGATACTATCTAAGATTTTTTCAGCTTCACTACCAGTTATGTTAAATGCACTTTTTACATCTATTAGCATTAAATGATTGTCAGTACCTCCTGATATTACTTTTATTCCTTCGTTTTGAAGAGTTTTTGCTAGGGCTTTGGCATTTTTAGTTACATCAAGAATGTATTCTTTAAATTCCGGCTCCATGGCTTCAGCAAAGCACTGAGCTTTAGCAGCTACAACATGCATAAGCGGTCCCCCTTGTAAACCAGGGAAAATTATTTTATCGATTTTTTTAGCAATTTCTTCATCGTTAGTTAGGATTAAACCACCTCTTGGGCCTCTTAAAGTTTTATGTGTTGTCGTAGTAACAATATCAGCTACACCTACTGGTGATGGATGAAGACCGGCTGCTACTAAGCCAGCAATATGAGCCATATCTACCCAAAGGTATGCTCCTACTTCATCAGCAATTTCTTTAAATTTGGTAAAGTCAATAATTCTTGAATATGCACTGGCACCGGCAATAATCATTTTTGGTTTTTCTCTTAAAGCAATATTTCTTACTTCATTATAATCAATTAATTCAGTTGTTTTGTCTACTGTATAACTTACGATATCGTATTCTTTACCGCTAATATTCATTGGATGCCCGTGGGTTAAATGTCCACCGTTTGATAGGTCCATTCCCAGCACTTTATCACCAACATTTAGTAGAGCTTTATAAACTGCTAAGTTCGCATTAGCACCAGAATGTGGCTGAACATTAGCATATTTGGCTTTAAATAATTTTTTTGCGTATTCAATTGCGAGATTTTCAATGACATCAACATTTTCACAGCCACCATAGTATTTTTTCCCAGGATATCCTTCAGCATATTTATTAGTTAAGATGCTTCCTTGTAATTTTAAAATATCTTTTGATACATAGTTTTCACTGGCAATTAATTCTATATTATTTTCTTGTCTTAGTGCTTCGTTTCTTAAAGCTTTAGCTATTTTTTTGTCCATTATAACATACCTCCCTTTATATGGTTATAGCTTTTATCAGTGGCCATTCTTCCTCTAGGGGTTCTTTTTAAAAAGCCTTCTTGCATAAGATATGGTTCTACAACATCTTCTAGAGTTGATACTTCTTCACCAATTGAGGAAGCGATGGTTTCTACACCTACTGGTCCACCATTAAATTTATAAATCAAACTTTCTAGATATTCTATATCAATTTGATCTAATCCATATTTATCTACTTTTAGCCTGTCAAGGGATTCCATCGTTGTTTCTAAATCTATTTCATCTAAGCCTTTAACTTGGGCAAAGTCTCTAACTCTTTTAAATAGACGGTTAGCGATTCTTGGCGTTTTACGACTACGTTTTGATAATTCACTTGCGGCTTCATCATTAATCTTCATATTTAAAACTCGGCTGGTTCTTTTAATGATTTTTTGAAGCTCTTCGTCTGTATAATAATTAAGTTTTGATACAATACCAAAACGATCACGCAAAGGTGCGGAAATATCACCAGCTCTTGTTGTAGCTCCTACTAAGGTAAAGGGAGGCAAATCAATTTTGATACTTCTACTTGATCCTTCTGAGCCAATTACAATATCTAATTCAAAGTCTTCCATAGCAGGATATAAAATTTCTTCTATGAATTTGGGAATGCGATGGATTTCATCAATAAATAAAACATCGCCTGGTTCTAGATTTGATAGGACCGCGGCTAAATCACCGCTTTTTTCTAGAGAAGGCCCAGTGGTTGTTTTAATATTTGTACCAAGTTCGTTTGCGATAATATGAGCTAACGTAGTTTTTCCTAAGCCAGGAGACCCATAAAGTAAAACATGGTCTAATGCTTCATCACGCATCTTTGCAGCTTCTACAAAAACTCTGATATTTTCTTTGACCTCATTTTGACCTATATATTCATCTAAAACTTGGGGTCTTAGAGTTTCTTCAAAACTATCACTTGGTAACTCTTCAGTTGTGATTACTCTTTCTTCCACTTTCTTCACCTGCCTTTATTATGTAGTCAGCAATTTCTTGCCAGTCATCAAATACTAAATGTTTAGATGTTACCTTGCTTTTATCAGGAACGTAATAAATAGTTTTAATATTAAAGGAACTTACCTCATCTAAAACTCTTTCTTTATCATCTATAAAATAGTCTACTTTTGCTTTTGCGGCCATGCTTCCTTTATCATGCTGCTTATAATATATTTCATCATAATGAATATCATTTTCTTTAAGTACTTTTTCAGATAACATTTGATAGTCATAATCTAAATTGTACCCTCTTGCAGTAATAATAACTATCTTACAGCCATGACTTACTAATCTATCAATAGCTTCTTTAACGCCTTTTTTTAAAGTTAAATTACTTTGGATATCTGTTATATGTGTATCTAAAAACTTTTGCATCTTATCACTTTTGATTTCACAGTAGTCTTCATTAATTAACTCTGGAGCATACTTTAAAATATATTTTTCAGCAGCTTCGTGTGTATTTGTTATTGTTTCATCAATATCTATTCCTATAACCATTTTCTACCTCAACATTAATTTTAATGCTTCCTTAATTTGATTTTCAATACTTAGAGTCATATCAACTTTAGGTAATACTTTCTTTATATCTGCTTGCTTGTATCCTAAATTTAATAGAACCTCAACTAGTTCATCATTTGAGTTTGTATTTGCTACGCTAGCGCTTAGTTTGCCTTTTAAATCTAAAATAATTTGACGAGCCAGTTTATCACCAACTTTAGGAAATTTAGTTAAATACAAAATATTTTCCCTGTCAATTGCATCTACAATACCACTTACTGAACCGGATGCAAACATTGGAAGTGCAGTTTTTGGTCCTAAGCCTTTAACGCTAATTAATCTTAAAAAAAGTTCTTTTTCTTCCATACTAGTAAAACCATAAAGAGCGTTTTCAGTTTCTGTTATATTTTGATAAGTATAAACTGTATACTTTCCTCCAATTTCGTATGTATATGGATTTGGCGTATAAATAATATAGCCAATATCATTATTATCAATTATTATATGGTTTGATGTAACATATTTAACCATACCTGTTATGTATCCAAACATAATTATCACCCTATGAAAAATTATATCATACACTTGTTTTACATTAAAGCCTTATTTACATTTTTTAGAAAAAAATATTAACATCTTCTAACCCAATTGAGTAAACTATAATAGATACAAAGGAGGTATTTATATGTATTACTACGGATACAATGGTGGTTATAATGGTTCTTATGGTGCACCTTATAGCCCATGTTATAACGGAGGATATGTTGGAAATACTCAAGGATACGGATTAGGAGCAGCACTATGGATTGTTCTATTTATCTTACTAGTTATTATAATCGGCGCTGGATGGTCTTGGGGTAATAACAACAATAACAATATCTAAAAAAAGAAAGTCCGCTATGGCACTTTCCTTTTTTGAGTAGAGACAAAAAAGTTTATCTTCTTTGTCTTTTTTTTAGATTTTATCAGGAACATCTATTGCTAAGATGTTTAATAAATATTTATTGGTATCATATACTAGTTTAGTTAATGCTAAGTAGCTTTCTTTAGATTCTTTATTTTGTTCACTAAGAATTTCTTGGTTACTATAAAAGGCGTTAAATGAGCTTGTTAGACGATATAAATACTCACAAATTTCATTAAGCGATCTACTTGTCCAAGATTTTTCCATAGTGCTCCTTAAATTAATTAAATTTAGGATAATATTTCTTTCAAACTCACTTGTTATATAATGGTAGTTAAAAGATACGCTGCCAGCTTTTTCTAATAAAGATTTCATTCTTACTGTACTATATAAAAGATATGTACCTGTTTTACCATTAATATCACTAAATTTTATAGGGTCAAAAATGTAGTCACTAGTTCTATTTGGTAATAAATCAGCGTATTTAATAGCGGCAATTGCTAGTTTAAGGGCTAGAGCATCTTTGTCTTCTTCTTGAATATTGTCTTTAATAACTTTTCTAGTTTCATTTTGAACTACGGAAATAAGTTCTCTTAAGCTCATTAAGCCGCCGTCTCTTGTTTTAAAAGGTTTGCCATCTGGGCCGTTCATTGTTCCAAAACCAAACCACTCTAAAGAAACGTCTGAAGGGACTATTTTAGTTTTGTACGCGGCTCTAAAGGCTTGAACAAAGTGTAGTTCTTGACGAATATCAGTTAAATAAAAATATTTATCTACTTTAAATCTTTTTTCTCTTGAATATAGTGTAGCAAGTTCAGTAGTATCATAAAGCACTCCTCCATTACTTTTTATTAAAATAACGGGTGGTATGTCTTTATTGTCATCTTCTTTTTTTACATCAATAATGGTCGCACCGTTACTTATTTCAGTAAAGTTACCATTTTTTAAATAATCTAAAAGTTCTGGAATATAATCATCCGCGTCTTTTTCGCCTTCATATAAATCAAATTTTGCATTTAAAAGATTATAAATGTCGTTAATGTCGTCTATTGATAGTTTAGTAAATGTTTCGTATAAATCATAAATTCCTTTTTCTTTATCTTGAAGTTTCTTAGTAAAGGTGCGAGCTTCTTCTAAGTAAGTTTCATCTTCTTTTGCTTTAGTGCTTGCTAGTGGATAAATTTCATATAGGTCATTTAAAGAAACAGGACACTCTTTTGGGTAACTTTCTAAATCAGGATTAAAAAAGTCTAAGTTTGGATAGCGATGGTAAATTTCACAAATGATTAATCCCATTGGTCTACCCCAGTCGCCAAAGTGTACATCACTAATGGTTTTATATCCTACTGCTTCACAAAGTCTTTTTAGGGCTTCACCAATATTTGGACTACGTAAGTGACCAACATGAAGAGCTTTAGCAACGTTGGCACCACCGTAATCTAAAAAGATAGTTTCATTAGTATCAACATGATAAGTGTTTACTTTAAAGTCAGCAATTATTTCATTTAAATATTCACTTAAGAATTCATCACTTAGTGTTAAATTAACAAACCCACCGGCATTAGTTACTTTTTTAAAGGCTTGGTTATTTTCTAGTTTACTAACTATTTCGTCCGCGATTACCATAGGGCTTTTGTGAAGTTCTTTAGCTAAAGTAAAGGCTCCATTAAATTGATAGTCGCCTAAGTCTGGACGATTACTAACATTTATTTTAGCACCAGCATATCCTGCTTCATTTAAAATATTTTCTATTTTTAATATGATATTCATTTGCACCACTTCCTTTAGGTATTATACTATTTTTACTTAATAATTAAAAGGATAAATTAAAAAACTTAGGATTAAATGCTCCTAAGTTACATTACAAGGTGTAGTGCTGCTTGGCACTGTATTACTATCTGTTAGTCCATTATAATTATATAATGTTAATTTAACTGCACCGTTTCCAGTAATTCTTATGATTCGAAAGCACATATTGGCATATTCTACATAGTTATTAGTAACTACTCCTCTAAAATAATAGTTCGTTCCATAATCATCAGAAGCACTTGCTAATATGCTTTCTGTAGATGCTGAGGCTTTAGTTCCTGGCGTTGTTGAAGGAGATGATATAGCATTTGCATTTAAAATTGCCTCTCTTAGTGTTGGCACGCTGAAATCTATATTACATCTAGTTTTATTTTTGGTAATACTTGTTACGCTAAATAATCACTTGGTACCGTTCCAGGAAGCACTTCCTGTTCCCTTTGTGCAAGTAACTTTACCTACATATCCTGCCGTAGTTGGAAAACTATCTACTTCTTCACCATTTATTGTAATTGCTAACATGGCGTCCTCTTTTTCGTTCCATTTGGCTTCTACTAAAGTTTCACTAATATATTTTTTTAAGAAAATAACACTAGTTATTACTACGAACACACTCAAAAGAAGAATGATTGATAAGCTTTTATTTTTCATTTTACCACCTATTTTCTTCTTTCATTATATAGCAACTCCCCGTTTCCACCTAAAGTGTGAAAACTTACCGAGAAGTTACTTCTAGAAATTTTGCATTTGCCGTAAGTTCTTTTTTTCTTTAAGCAAAATAAAAAGTACGCAGACCTGAAAGGTTCTGTGTACTACTTTATAGGATTTAATGAATCTATTAAAATTAATAATTATATTATTTAACAACATAAGGATCTGATGATGTTCCACTACCAGTTGATGCTGTATTTTTATCCAGAGTAATTGATGGTCGGATTGCGTAAACATTGACATTAAGTACAACATATAAATAGTGTCCGTTAGCAGTAGAGTTATATGCAACCCAGTGATTATTAGAAGGATTAAAAAATATTCCTGGAGTAGCTAACCAATATGCTTCTTTTGCATTTTGATAAAGATAGTAAGACGAATTATAAGCTCCATATATTCCTCCAGCAAATGCTGATTCATCAACTGTTAAGAGACCAATTTTTTTATCTAAGGCACCATTCCCGTTGACGGTATCGCTTACTGTAAATTTAGATAATTTTCCGCCTAAGTTATCATTAGGACATATTAGGCTTGGTCCGGTGCCACCAGCTTTCATGGAGCTTGATGTTACAAGTCTTTTAATGCTTGCATAATGATTGTTATTTGTTCCAATTCCATAATCACTTGGAAAAGTTGTCCATCCTGCTGGATTAAATGAGCTGTCTGTTATAACGCTTTTATCATTGCATAAAATAGTATCTGCTAGTTGTTTTTCACTAAAGCCTGGCTGTTTAGACAAAACATCATCGTACCAACTTTCTAAACTTTGTAAAACCGTACTTTTTCTAATGTTGCTATGAGCATTTGCATACGAGGTTGATGTTGTCCACGTACCGCTATTATTTGAGCAACTTGTTTTATCATATGATGTGCCATCAGAGCATCCAACATCACCATACATTAAACCAAAGCCAGCATTATCTCCATATATTCCAAATCTAACCATTGAGGTCCCACTGCTATCATGAATGAAGGCTAGTTCATCACCAGTAACACTGCAGGGATTACTAGCAGATGGTGTCGTATTATCACTTGTTAATCCATTATAATTATATAATACTAATCTTACTGAACCGTCGCCTGTAATTCTTACTACACGCCAGCACATATTTGCGTACACAACAAAATTTTTAGTTACAACTCCTCTAAAATAATAACTTGTTCCATAATCATCTTGAGTTGATGCTAAAACTGCTTCTGATGTTGAGTTATTTGAGGCTCCTGGTGTTGTTTTTACAGTTCCAACGTTGGCGTTATTGTCACCCAAAATATAAGATCTAAGAGTTTTGGGAATAAAGTCTATGTTGCATTTTGCTTTGTTTTTGGAAATTGAACTTGCATTGAATGTCCACTTGCTTCCATTCCATGAAGCACTACCAGTGCCACTTGTACAAGTTACACTAGCTTCGTATGCTGCCGTGGTTGGAAAAGATGTGGCTTCTTCGCCATTTATTGTGATTGCTAATATTTCTTCTGGTTTTTCCCAAGTTGCTTCTTTTAATTCTTCTTGTTTTAAGGCATTATAACCGATAAATGTTAATACTAACAATATTAAGATAATACTTAATCCTTTATATTTGTTATTCACTGATATCACCTATTTTCTATGTATATTCTATAACAAATTTAGGTTATTAGTCAAGACAATCTAAATTATAAAAACTCCATTATTTTTTTGTAATGGGGTTTTAATTTTTAGTGGGTGTTATCTAAAGCCACCGCCACCAGAGCCGCCACCGAAGGAACCTCCTCCGCCACCGCCTGATGAGAAGCCGCCGCCACCTGATGAGTAGTTTCTTGCTCTTTCAATTGCAGCACTTCTTGCAGCGTTCGCACTAGAAACTGCACTTCTAGAAAAATCATTAATAAAAACTACTGTATCAAAATCAAAATTATAATTGGTTTGTTCAATGATTTCTGGATACATCTTTTTAAATTGTTCGGCTACTCTTTTGGCTATTCCAAACATTTGAGCGTATATTAAATAATCTTGCCATAGATGAACCTCTATTGCTTCTTTTTCTTTCATATTAGAAAACTCAATAAGGTATTTCTTTAGGCCAGCTAACTGAATAGCTTCATTTAATACACTTTCGTTTTCCGTAAATGTTACATTTTTAAATAGCATTTTTTGTGTTTCATTTCTTTCGATGGAACCATCTAAAATAAGAGCATCGCCTTGATAATTTAAGGTTTTATCAAACCATGATAGTAATTTATCATAATGGTTTCTTGACCATTTTTTAAATTCGTCGCTTTCTAAATAATCATCTTTAGCAGCAGATTTAATCATATCATATAATTCTTTTTCTAAAGAATTATTGCAGACAACATCTCCTATTTTCATAGCTGTTACAATATTTGTTTTCTTAAAGAGCCCTTTCTTTTCGGTTTTTTCAATGGTTACTGAGCCTTCTTTCATCCATTTAAGAAGAACTGCACCTAAAAAATCTGATTTTTGTAAAATTATTCCATATAAATTTGAAATATAGTAATTTCTAAACAATTCTTTTTTACCAGGAATGTCTCTAAAATATGGAATGTCTGCTGGCAGTTTCTTTTTACTTTTATTGTATCTTGTACTTTTAATAGTTGAACGATTTATAGCAACTGCTATTAGATAAAATATGAAACCAATAATTGAAAGATTAATTAGCCCCGTCAAAAATTTTTCAAGGGTTGTTGGTTCTTTGTAATCATCTGATCCATCTTCAGCCAAATCATAATAATATGAAAAATCTTTGTCTATTTTATAGGTAGTATTAAAAGTATTTGGTTCAAATTTTATAAGAGCAGTCATATACTCATCATTATCTAAGTTATCACTAGACATTTCTATATAGCCATCATATACATAGGCTGGAGCTCCATATTTACCATAACCCCAAATATCTAAAGTGTCCTTATACGCAAAGGATGAATGAATTTTTATATACACATCACCAATTGTATCACTCATATTTTTAGGAACTAGTGTCCAGTAAACCATTTGACTATCATTTAGGTTTACTACAAAATCGGTAATAATATATTCAAATTCATAAATGTTATTTCCATATTCGCTTATGCCATAGCATAGTTCTAAACCGTCACTTATATAATGAATACCATTTTTGTAAGCCTTATCATCAAAGCTTCCATTTACATTCCAAGAACCAATGTTAGTAAACTCAGTTCCGTTTAGTCTGACTTTAAAGTCGGTGAATGTTGATTCTCCAATATTATTATATGTTTTATATATTTCTGTACCTTTAGTTGCACGAACTTGCCAAACTTCTTTGACGTGAGCATCTCCCTCATCATCAATATAAATATCCATGTTTATGTTTTTTATACTATTAGCACAAACACTTGGAATAAATAAAAATAAACTAATTATTATTAAACTAAACCATTTCCTCATATTCTCTCCTACCAAAAAAGGCTTAACTTGTAAGCCTAAAATTTTACTTCAACATTTTTTCTTTCCTCTTCAGTTGCTTCAAAGAATGGCTCTGGTTTAAAATTAAAGATACCAGCAACTATGTTAGACGGAAACATTTCTATTTTGTTTTTGTAGTTCATTACATTATCATTATAGAATTGTCTTGCATAAGAAATTTTATCTTCAGTTTCAGATAAAGTATTTTGTAAAGATGTGAAATTTTCATTTGCTTTTAAGTCTGGGTAAGCTTCTGCTAAAGCAAATAATTTGTTTAGTGCAGTTGTTATTTCTTTAGATGCTTTCATTTCATCTTCAGGACTTTTAGCAGTTAAGAATGTATTTCTAGCTTTGATAACAGCTTCTAATGTGCCTTTTTCATGTTTAGCATAACCTTTTACAGTTTCTACTAAATTAGGGATAAGGTCGCATCTTCTTTTAAGTTGTACATCAATTTGTGACCACTGATCTTTTACTTTATTTCTTAGTCTTACTAATTCATTGTATGTAGAAATAATAGATAATATAATTAAAACTAAAACAACGATTATTATAATCCACCACATAATTTATCCTCCTATAAATAGGATACTATATTTTTTTTGACAAATCAAGCAGATTAATGATAAATATCTTTTTATTTACTGAACAATATATGGGTCATCAGCCGTTCCATTTCCACCTACTTTAGTTGATGATGGTATAGATATTGTTGGTCTTACGCCCCACGGCTGAACAACTGGCGTAGAACCAAGGCCACCGTTTCCCCACACCATAATATTGGCAGGCGTTCCATAGGTATTTACGTATCCTGGAGTTGATGTCCACATTCCGTACTTATCGTTTTCATTTAAGTAATCTCTCGGTGCTTTTCCACTACCATATTGTGCTCCTGCAAATGTTATTTCGTCTGCGGTTAATAATCCGATTTTACGGCCTAGAGTACCATTTCCTTTTGTTGTATCGCTGTAGGTAAATTTTGATAGTTTTCCACCGTTGTTATCAGTTTGGCATACTAGGCTTGGACCAGTTCCATAAGATGATCCATCATTGTTTAGAAATCTTGGCATAGCACCATAATAATTTGAATTTTTTTTGTAGCCGTAACTGGTTCCTAAGCCCATATCATATGGATTAAATGTAGTATTAGTTATTACTTTTTTATCGTTACAAACAATGGTATCAACTAGATTATTTTCATTAAATCCTGATTGTTTAGATAAAACATTATCGTACCATTTCCATAAAGCTTGAAGAATTGCGCTTGCGTTGGTGTTTGCATGAGTTGCTGCGTAACTTGATGAGGATTTCGTTCCATATTTTAAGCCGACAAATGCGTTATCATCCATGTCACTATTAAAAGATGTAGTAAATGTATCGCCTTCAAATCTGGCATAACTTAGTTCATCTCCTACTACACTGCATGGTGTTTGACTTGTTGGAGTAGTGTTTGAATCTGTTAATCCATTATAGTTATGTAAGACCAGCTTAACAGCATCATTGCCAGTAATTCTTACTATTCTCCAGCACATATTTGCATACTGAACATAGTTATTTGTTATTGCTCCCCTGTAGTAATAAGATGTTCCGTAGTCATCTTGGGTACTAGCAAGAACTGCTTCAGTTTGGTTCTTATTTGAACATAATTCTTTGTATGTTATAGTGGTTGGGGTTGTATCTATGATATAATTAATACAATTTGTTTCACTAGTGTCTACCGGGGTTGGTGAAGACGATGTTGTTTCACTAAATGAAAGTGTGTACTTACCTTTTAGGGTTTCGTAAGAAGTAGCATAAGTGCTGTTAGTTACAGCTGTACCAGTAAGAGTGAAATTTATACCATTTGCTTGCCAGCCAGTACCATATGTATAATAGTAATTTTGATAACTAGTAGATAATTCTTTTGTTTTCGTTTCAGCGTCTTCTAATTTATATGCGTTTACATCCCTTCCTGGAACTGTAATAGTTGTGCTAAGGTTAGCATTATTTTCTCCTAGTATTGCAAGTTTTAGAGCCTGGCTTTTAATAAATGCTACATTACATCTTGTTTTATTTTTGGTAATACCAGTTACATTAAATACCCATTTACTTCCATTCCAAGATGTAGTACCTGTAGCATTATTACATGTTACTGTACCGACATATCCAGAGTTAGTTGGAAAGCTATCAGATTCTTTGCCATCAATGGTTATTGCCAAAAGTGCGTCTTCTTTTTCGTTCCATTTAGCTTCTACTAAAGTTTCACTTTCATAATTTTTTAAAAATATGACACCAGCTATAACTACGAATACACTCAAAAGAAGAACGAGTGATACACTTTTATTTTTCACTTTACCACCTATTTTCTTCTTTTATTATATAACAACCCCCCCCCGTGTCAACTGGGAGTGTGGAAAACTCGCGTGAGAAGTTACCTCTAAAATTTTCCGTTTTACCACAATTTACTCAAAAAATGTGCCTTATTTAGCACATTTCTATTTGAATAAATTTTTGATTCTTGTCCAAAGATTGTCTTTTTCAGTCTTTTCTTCTGTGGAATTTTTTTCTTCCTTAACTTTTTCACCGTCGATTACATAGATGAATTTAGTTTCGCCGGTTACATTACTGCCAGCAAATGATGTGTAATTTTCCCCTAGTTTTGTTAGTTCTTTTACTCTAGTTGTCATAGGAATTAATTCATTAGTTATTTTGTTAGTGATAGGTTTGATAGCTTCATTATTTAACATTGTTATTCCTTCGTTTAAAGTTTTTAAACCTTCTTCTAAATTAGTTGTGCCAATTACTAATGTTTTTCCTTTGATATTTAACTCGTTAGTTGCAACATTTAGTTTTGCCATATTAGTGCTTAAACTAGTAGTACCAGTTTTAAGTTTACTGATGCCTGCTTCCATCTTTGGTAACATTTGGGTTACTTTAGCACTTAAGCTTTCTAATTCTTTAATGTTACTTTCTAGAGCAGAAACGTTTAATTTTAATAGGCTGATTAACTGATTATTACTATCATAGTGGTTTTCATATTCGCTTTTTAAGTTAATTAAGGTTATTTTAGTATTATTATCTAAAGAATCATTTCCTAAGATTAGTTCATAAGATAATTCTTTTAAATTGGCACTATCGTATTTTTCTTTAATAGTACTATTTAGTGCACTTAGATTATTGATAGTGTTATTATTTGCAGCAATTAAGTCATTCATTTTAGTAATGCTTTTAGTATTATCTGGTAATAATAGTTTGATGTTATTAATGTTTTCTATTACTTGGCCTACTCCATTATCTATGTCTACACTACCATTTTTTAAAGCCGTTACATTTTCATCTAAGCTTGTTAGAGCATCGCTTAACTTTTTAACATTAGTATTTAGTTTGATACTTCCATCTTTTAAATCGGTACTACCGTTTTCTATTTTATTAACATTTTCAGTTAGTTCGGCTAGTTTACTGTTAACACCAGTTATATTATTTAATTTTGATAAATCACTACTATTTAATAGCTTTGGGGTAATCACACTATAAATAGTTCCTAATTCAAATTTAGTTGTATCGTAAGTTATTACGGTTTTATTTAAAGTATTTAGACTATTAATATTTAGGCTGTCTGATAAATTTGGACTAGCGATGGCAAAGGCTACATTACCCGTTCCATTATTAATTATTTTTCCGTTAGTGATACTGATGTTTTTACAGTCATTGTTTAAAGAAATACTAGTAAGCACAACAAATGGTGTATACATAGTTTCATAATTATTATTTATTTTTACACTCTTTTTAGAGTTATTAGTGTATTCTATTTTTATCTCTACTTTACCACTTTTGCCAAGTAAGTCTTTTAGTAAAATATCCTGACCATCTAGTTTATAAGTTACTTTAAATGATATTGGTTCTTTTTTTGTTGTTTTACCTTGATAGAAAATATTGTTGCCTGATGCATTCCAAGTTAGTTTATCGTTTGTTTTAGTAAATGTTTCATTACCACTTAAGTTGATAATATCTTCTAGTGATGTAACATCGTTTATTTCTTTTAAATTAGAAGTATTTAATAACTCTTCATTTACAAAAGAGGTTTTGATGGTGCCATCTGGATATAGTTTGTTATAGACAGTTTCGTTTTTGGTAAGTGCAAAGGTGTTTAGAGGGATTGATAATGCTATTAGTGAGCATAAAGCTAATTTTTTATTTTTCATAATTTTTTCCTTTCCAATATTTGTTTTTTGTATAATTTTATCAAAGATAAGAAGAATTGATGGTAAGACAGTTATTACAACAAGCATACTTAATAGGGCTCCTCTACTTATTAATGTACACAGAGAACCAACCATTTCTAGCTGAGAATAAACGCCGACGCCAAATGTTGCTGCAAAGAAGCATAGACCACTTACAAATACTGATGATCCACACTGGTTAAGCGTAGCTAAAACAGCATCTTCTTTTCTTTGAGTTTTTCGTTTTTCTAAATAAGTTGTAGTCATTAAAATTGCATAGTCAATAGTTGCTCCTAGCTGAATTGTTCCTAATACGATTGGTGCGACAAATGGTAAGACCTTACCGCTAAAGTAAGATATTCCCATATTTGCGCAGATTGCAAATTCAATAGCTAGAATTAATAAGAATGGCAAACTAAATGATTTTAGGACAATAAATAGTATTACGAAGATACAAACAATTGATGAGGTATTAACATTATTAAAGTCTGTATCACTAATATTTATTAGGTCTTTCATTAGTGGACCTTCACCAGCTACAATACCATTTTTGTCGTATTTTTTTACGATGTCATTAACTTTTACTACTTGTTCATTTAACTCATCACTTGCAACTTCGTAAGTGGAGTTTACTAGGAACATTTGATAATTTTCACTTTCAAATAGTGAGCTTATTTCACTTGGTAGCATGTTAGAGCTTATTCCTAAGTCATCAAAATCACTTTTAGAAAGTACAAAATCGATGCCATCAATTTGTTTAATTTCTCTAACCATATTTTTAATATCATTAGTTTTTAAGTCTTTACTTGTAATAATCATTTCAGGACTTACAATATTGTATTTTTCTTTTAAAATAGTATTTGCAGTGATGCTTTCTAAGGTTTCGGGTAAGGTTTTATCTATTTTGTAGTAAACTTCTACTTTAGAGTTTGCAAGATATGCAGGAACTAATAATATTAAAAATATAATAAAGATTAGTTTATGATGTTTTACTATTTGTTTGTTTATTTTATCAAATTTTGGTGTTAGTACTTTATGACTAGTTCTCGCTATTTGTTTATCAAAGAATAATAAAAGTGCTGGGAAAACAGTTAGTACGGTAATAACGCCTAGAGCAACACCTTTGGCCATAACAATTCCTAAATCTTTACCTAGAGTTAGGCTCATTGTACATAAAACAAGGAAGCCAGCGATGGTTGTGGTTGATGAACCAATTACGGAAACAATGGTTTCTTTGATGGCTTTTTTCATGGCAATTTCTTTAGAATCAGTTTTTTTATTTTTCTCATAAGCATGATATAAGAATATTGAGAAGTCTGTGGTAACACCTAATTGTAGGACAGCTACTAAAGCTTTGGTTATATAAGATATTTCCCCTAGGAAGATGTTTGTTCCTAAGTTATAGACAATAGCCATACCGATATTTAATAGTAATAAGACTGGTACTAAGTATGAATCAAGTGATAGCTCTAAGACTATTAAACAAAGAATTACAGCAATTGTTACATAAACAGCTATTTCTTTTTCAGACAGATTCATAGTATCTAATACCATAGAACTCATACCACCAAACTTATAGTTATCGTTTGTTAGGTTTCTAATTTCTTCAACAGCACTTATAGTGTTTTCATTTGATGTTGAATCTTTGAAAGTTACGATTAGTAAGTCTGTGTTGTCATTATGAACTTTTTCTAGAACATCTTCTGGAAGTATTTCTAACGGAATATTAGTTCCAAAGACATCATAGATAGATGCAACTTCGTTTACGCCATCTACTTTCTTGATCTTTTCTTCTATATTAAGAATTTCTTTTGGACTAGCATTTTCAATGACTGCGATGGAATAAGACCCCATAGAAAAGTCATCTGTTAAAATGTTTTGACCTTTAATGGTTTCAATGTCATCAGGAAGATATACTAGAATATCGTAGTTGATTTTTGTAAGCTTCATACCAATAAAAGAAAAACCTAAAAGAATTAAAGATAAAATTAATATTAATTTACTCTTTTTGGTTATAAACTCGGATAGTTTATCCATTTTTCTCACCTCGTTAATCATTTTATTATCAACTTAATAAAAATAACACATAAAAATTATGCTTTTTGTATGTTTTCCAACAGTTTGTTAAATATGTATTGCTAATTAAACAACAGTCAGTACTTTATCTTGCGAAAAATTGCTTATTTGCGTTATAATTGACTTGTGATTGTTATGAAAGAAGAAAAAAAGGATTTAAGAATTGTAAAAACTAAGAATGCATTATATTTAGCACTTGTTGATTTAATGAAGGATAGAACTTTTGAAGAAATAAAGGTTTCAGAGATTTGTAATAAGGCTTTGGTTAACCGCTCTACTTTTTATGCGCACTTTGAAGATAAGTATGAGTTTTTAGTAGATTTTTTAGATACATTTAAAGATAGTTTGACTAGTTATTTAGATACAAATAAGAATATTTTAAATACCAAAGAGTATTATATGGAACTTATAAAGTTGGTTTTAACGCATATTGAGGATAAGAAAAATATTTATAGTGCAATAATGGTTAATAACCGTAATGGCGTGATGATGGATATTATTATTGATGTTGTTAATAAAGATATTCGTAAAAGAGTTTTAGATTTAGGTAGTACAAAGTCTAACGTACCTGCTGATATTATAATCAAGTTTTATTTAGGAGCAATTATTAACGTCGGAATAGATTGGATTACTGAAAATAAATATACTAAAGAAGAGGTTATTGGTTATTTAGATAAACTACTTCCTGATAATATTGATGCAATTTAAAAGGCTTAAGAAGTGTTTAAGCCTTTTTATTTGGTTCTGATTTTGATTGTGTCATTATCTTTAATGTGTCCAATTAGTAAAGATGAGTTATCGTCATGATTTTTAAAATTGGTACTTACAGCTTTTTCATCATAATTAGCATAGCAATATTTACATAAGTGCATGCATGAATTATAATCACCAATATCAACCATCTGCACGCAGGAACACTTTTTTTCTTTTCTTACGTTTGAGGTTTTATATTTTTTGCCAGTTAAATAATAAGCGAGTTCATGAGAAAGACATTCGCCTTTAATAAAGCCGTATTCAATTAAGTCTTTGTCTTCAAAGCAAGTTTGGACGGTCATATTATTTTTGCTGGCTATTTTACTAAAAGCTAGACCTATTTGTTTGTAGTCATCTTTAGTAATAATGCGATATTTTAGGATGTTTTTGTTATTTTTTACATTTTTATATTCGTCCATAAAAGAGATGATTACTTTATTAACATAACCATTTAGCTTTGTGCAAAGTTTATTAAAAGCTTTGATGTGGTATTCTACGTTATATTTTTCACTTAGAAAGATGGGATCATATCTTAATACGACATTATCAATGCCCAGTTTTAAAGATAGTTTTTTTACGCCTTCAATAATCCCAGTTTTATCTATAATATTTGGTTCAATGTCACGGCCGTATGGCGTTATTGTTACGTGAAATAATAACGGTAGTTTTATTTTGTCTAATTTATCAATTATTGGTATCGGATTTTTACTACAAAACATGATTAAATCTACATCGCTAAAGTTAATTCTACTTATTAGATTTGGGTTAAAAGGATTTCTTACATCTACAAAGCCCGCATCTACCCTATTTAGAAACCAGTTTGAGTAAAAGGCAGGTATGTCTGTTCGACCGCTAGCAAATAAAATCATAGATTTCGCTCCTTAATCATTATTATCTTCCTATTAGTATTATTACTATTCGTAGTTTTAGTATAAAAAGAAAATCACCTAACTCAGCAATGATTTAGGTGAAACCAACATATCGACAACCCCCAACCTGCTAAAATTAGATGTTCCTTTTTTATTTTATGCAAGTTTCCTTGACAAATACATTATACAAAAAAGAAGATCTCTTTTCAAGTTCTAATCCTTTTCAATATAACCACTGATTCCTTTAGTATACATTTCATCAGTTACTGATTTATATCTTTCGCCATCATAGTCATCGGTAAATCCGTTATATGCTTTATAGGTTTCATTTGTTTCAGTATCATAAACTCTTTCATAGCCAAGAGTTGCATCACTTTGTTTTTGACTCATAATATCAAAGCTTGCACTTCTTTTTGCCCAAGAGTCCATAATTCCATCAGATATTTGATTACAGATATTTCTGATACTTTGGAAATTTTTCATTACAGCATCTTGTTCTTTATTAAATCCATTTAAAAAGGTGTCAGTAAATTCTAGTGAACCAGCAATTGTATTTAGGGTTTCTTCCCAATTGATAAATTCGTCTTTTGGAGCTGTAATAAATATTGAATCATATACACTTAAATAGTAAGTGTCTATTTTTTTACCAGATATTATATTTTCGTTTACATAATATGGTCCAGCATCATAAACGTATGCTGTAAAGATGCCTTCCCCTTCTTCGTTATTTGCATCTTTAAAGGTTGCTCTTAAAGTGTCACCACCGAAAACGCCTTGGCCAAGATTTTCAATTACTGTAAAATCAGTTAGAGTTGGGAATGTAAACTTTTCGGTGTTGTTTAGAGGCCCCATATCGTTAAAAATTTTGTAATATCCTTCAGTATCTTTAGTAGCAATAACTGATGCTTTAGCAAATATGCTGTCAGGATAATATTTTTGTTGCCATTTTTTTGCTTCTTCACTCTTATTAAATCCTTCAACCTTTAAGTTAAAATAAAATTGATAAATTGGTTTCTGAGGGTTATATGCTTTAACTGTGTAATGAATATAATCACCTAAAACGTCAACTTTCCAGCCGTCAGGTACTTTCATTTTAATTAAACCGTTATCAAAGTCCGTGAATTTGATTGATTTAGTTTCGGCATCTTTAATTTTAACATTATTTTCTTTTGTGATGGTTTTTCCGCACCCTGTTAGTGCAATAATCATTAAAGCACTAAATAAGATATATAAAGTTTTCTTTTTCATTTTTCCTCCATATTATACTATTTATTTGTTAAGTAAATTGTAACATAGATTAGTTTGAAATACTAGAAATATTTAAATAAAAAATTGACACGAAATAGATGAAAAGTATGGAAAATTACCTTACCTTTTGAAAAAAAGTCACAAAAAAGCCCTACTTTAAGGGTTTTGAGCATTTTAATGGTGCTGAAAATAGGACTTGAACCTACAACCTACGCGTTACGAGGGCGTTGCTCTACCGATTGAGCTATTTCAGCATATAAGTATTATATCATGTTTTTGATAAAATAAAAGAAAAAATGAGGATTATTCCTCACTTTCTAAATCACTTAGTTCAGTACATAACATATCATATTTAGTTTTGATTTTTGTGGTTTCAGATTTTTCTAAAGCATACCAGCCATTTGTAAACATTTCTTCATAAACTTCTCTTTGCATTTTAATGATATTGTCAAAATCTTTTTTTATTGATTTAAATAAAGTTTCATTACTAGCTTCAGTTAGCGCTACTGTGTAATTCTTACTCATTTCTTTAAGAGATGATAAGATACTATTCATATAATCTTTATCGTTTAAACAAATACCTTTTGGCGTGGTTGTTTTTTTATTTTGAACCATATTTTTATTCATTTGCTTCACCACTTTCTAGAATGTTTAAAACATTATCCATGTTAGTTGCAAATAATTTTGCACATTTTGAAGCTAAATTACATAGCTTTTGATCAGTGATTTCTTCAAGCATATTGATGCAAGATTTGTATGCGCCGTAGTTCCAGTTAAACATGTCACTTAGATAATCTAAATCTTTTGTACTAATTATATTTGGTACTTTATTCATAATTTTCCTCCCTTTTTATTTTTTGTAGTTTAAGGAAAATTATACTATCTAAATCTTCGGAAGATGAAAATCTTGCATATTATTTTTTTCTATTTTTAAAAGTTCTATTTTATTGTTTAGGCCGCCACCATAGCCAGTTAAATTGCCATTTGCTCCTACTACTCTATGACATGGGATGATGATACAAATTGGGTTCCATCCTACGGCTCCACCTACTGCTTGCCCTGACATTTTTGATATTTTCCTTTTTTTAGCAATAGATTTAGCAATGGCATTATAGGTTATCGTTTTTCCGTAAGGAATAGTATTCATAATATCAATTACTTCCTGTCTAAATAGAGTTAAATTATCTATTTTGTATTTTGGTGTAAAATTTGGAATTTGCCCCTTAAAATAAATATCTAACCAAGCAGAGGTTTCTTTAAAAATTGGTAAAAATTCTTTGATACCATTTAAGCTACATTTCTTTTCATCTTTAGAGTTAATAAAGCAGAGCCTTGTTAAAGATGTACCATCACTATTCATGATTAAATCATCTAAGCTTTTTGGTGTTTTGTAAAGCCAATAATAATTTTTGCTTAAATTATATTTTGATTTAAAGTAGTTAATGCTTTCATCTAATAAAGTTTCTCCATCGTTTAAAATTTGTTCTTCGTTTTTGATATATGACAGTAAATTACTTTTGGTTTCAATTAGGTATCTACCAACTACTTTAAATAAGTCATAGCCGTTATACTCATCGCTTACGATGTTGCCTTTAGCAAAAGATAAATTGTTTAATTTAGGAAGTTTTTCATTATTTATTAATTTATTTACTATGTCTTTAAAAGTATTATCTTTAATTAATTTTTCGGTGGTACCATCAAAGCTACTAGCTAGAGCTTCATCAAGCCATACTATTCTACTTATATTGTATTTTTCATAAATGAATTTAGAAAATAATATATGAAATGTTTCGTGAGCAAGAGTAGTAAATTTTTCGTATGGTTTATTTTCGTCAAGTAAAATTTGAATTTCACCACCATAAAAGCAGCCAGTTGCCCAATCTGGTGGTAGTTGAACGTTTGGTCCTGATACTTCTTTTATTCTATTTATAAAGTCACTATAATTGGTTAAAAAGGAGCCTTTTATTTTTATATCCTTAGGTTTCTCTTTAAAAAACAATAAATATTCTTTTAACTTTTTTGATGAATATTTTAATACTTCTTCTCCATAAGTTTTTAATGTTGCAGGAACTAGAATTTCAAAATTAGTGTTTTTTAAAGTTATATATTTTGTCATTTTATCACCCTTAATCATCTTAAAAAAAATCTTACATTTCAAACACTTGTTTGTTGTCATTGCAAGTAAGGAACGTTTAATAAGTTGGATGGAGCCGAACTTCAATAAGAAGGGAGGCGATAAAGATGAATAAGAAAGATTTTTTAGTCTTAGCTTTAGTAATTATTATCTTCTTTTATTATTATTGTTATTTATAGCTTTAATATAAAAGAAATCCACCTAACTCAGCAATGATTTAGGTGGAACCCATATTTTTGGCTACACTCAACAGTGCAATATTGAATGTTCCTTTTTTATTTTATGCAAGTTTCCTTGACATATTCATAATAACACAAAAGCAGCTTTTTTTACAAGTTGGTTTTATATTATTAAACAATTTAGTGTCCTAAAGGAAGAAGTAGAACAATTTCTAGGGTAAAAGAAATAGTTAGTATAATCACTATTAACTAACATAATTTTAATATTTTTTACAAAAATTTTCTATTGTTCGCTTGTTATGTAAAAATTTATATAGTACAATTTTTACAGGGAAATATTTAACTGTTGAGTGCTTGCCTCCAACTATATAAGGAAGGAGGCTGATAGTTATGCACAAGAAAGATTTTTTAATCTCTTCTTTAATCATTATTATCTTCTTACTAATAGCCTTACTTTTTACTTTAGTAAAGTAGTAAACTATATAAGAAAAACAGCACTCAATCTAGCATAGATTAAGTGCTTTACCATAAATATGGGCAAGTACTCAACTCGGCAAAGTTAAGTATTCCCTTTTTTTATTTTATGCAAGTTTCCTTGACATATTCATAGTAACACAAAAGCAGCTTTTTTACAAGTTGGTTTTATATTATGTGTATTTTTATTGTGAAATCAGAAATAAATATAAATTTCAATTTGGATATTCGAAATATTAACCTATTGTATAATATGTCATGTCTAGAAAAATTACACAAAAGAGTTATATATGGGTCGTAATTATTCTAACAAAAATTCACCATTAATAAGATAAAAATAGTTCCACAATATGGAACTATCAAAACTCATTTATTGTATTTTATTTACTCTCAATTAAATATTTATTATCTTCATTTACTTGTTGTTGTAATACTTCTAATTCCTTAACATTCTTATTATTTCTTAAAGCTTCCATTTGATTTCTTGCTGATTCATTTAATTGAATAAGTCTATCAGATTGTTTTATATTCATTCTAATCAATTCTGCGTTTATATTTTCTAGATTATTTAATATTACTAGATGTAGTAAATCTGTATAGTCTCTTATATTGCCATTTTCAGCTAATTTTGGATTTTTATTTCTCCATTCTTTTGCAGTTATGCCAAACAATGCAACATTTAGAACATCTGCTTCTTCTGCATAAATGAATTTTTTTTGCTTCTCTGTAAGAGTAGGAACAATAATACTCTGGATAGCATCAGTATGAACTATATAACTGACTTTTGCTAAAACTCTATTAGCATGCCAGTCTATTTTGTTTTGATATGCTTCATCTTTCTTTAATCTTTGAAATTCCTGAATTAAGTATAATTTAAACTCTGGACTTAACCAACTTGCAAATTCAAATGCTATATCACTTCTAGCATATGTTCCACCATTATTACCTGATTTGGAAATCATTCCTACTGCATTTGTTTCCCTAATCCACTTTTGGGGAGATATTTTAAATTTATTACTACCAGCTTCATTTTTAAACGTGTCGAATTCGACACCTTTGAAGTTTTCATTATTAATACTTTCCCATAAGCCTAAATAAGAAATAACATCTTTATTCCTCATCCAGTTTTGTATCGGATATCTTGGATCATCCTCATCGGCATATCTTGCTAAATCGGTTAGAGATATATATTCGTATCCATCAACTCTAACTACATTAATTTTACTACCTTTAACATCTAATTCTGACTTTATTATTTCTTGTTTCATTAAGACCCCCTGACCATAGTTTTAAGATTCCTTTTTTTCTATTGTTACTTTATCATATTAAAGTATATTAAAACTCGAACTAATCAAAAAAATTGAAAAGTTCGAGTTTGGTAGCAATCTGGTGCTGAATGACTGAATTGAACAGTCCTCTGAAGCTTACCATGCTTCTATTCTACCACTAAACTAAATCAGCATATTAACATTATAGCATACATTTGATTTCTGTCAATTAGAAAAAGGCTGGGTAGTCAGCCTTTAATATATTTTTGGAAATGTAAAATAGTATTAATATGTTTTATATTTTTTCTATTATTACCTTATCACCTTCCTTTCATGATTTAATGATAAATCTGAAATGTGAAAATTTGGTGATTTTTTTGTGATTGTTTTATGAAATTTATTTTATTGTAAATAAAAAGAAGAAACTAGTTAAATTTCTTCTTTAAAATTAGCAATAAAGCTATACCTAAGATACTTGTTCCCATTAAGCTATATTCTAGAATATAATTTTCACTATCAATTCCTGTATATGGAATTTCAGGTTCTTCAGGAGTTACAAATGTATCATCTCCACCTTGTCCCATTACATATTCATATACGTAAGTAACAATAATATCTTCTTTAGTATATTTACCCTTTTCTTCTCCGATTACATTTTTAAGTTCATAATCAGTGATAGTTGCAGGACTTGTTTGATAGTCTGTACCAACTTGACCGTTAGTAGTAGTTTCATCTAATAGGATTTTGCCATCTTCATCAACATATCTAGTAATTACTTTACCCATATCTTTTTTGTAATAGTAATTGACTTCAGTTACTTCTTCAGTAAATTTACCAGTAGCATTTTGTGGAATTTCTACTAAAACATAACCAATAACCTTAGCTTCTTTAGTAGTATAATCTTTGCTTACTTTTCCATCAATAGTTTCATCGTCTGCTACTTTAATAGTAGTTCCTTCTTCATAATGATGAACGATTACTTTAGCAGATTTTAATCTATAATAGAATTTTGCTTCTTGAACTTCATCAGTTAGAATACCACTTATAGTTCCTTCACTTTCAACAAATTCATAGTCGCCTAAATCAGTGTGAGCACTAAATGAGAATTCATCATCTAATTTTCCAGTTGCTACATCGTCTTTAAATAGTTTATCTGTAGTTTTATTACCATTTTCATCAATAATATAATGATGAGCTATGGCACCAGCACTATCTAATTTTTCATAGTAGAAAGTATATTCTTTAGGTTCTACTGTAAACTCTCCAGTATATGATGTTTTATCTACTACTTTATATTTAGGAATATCTATAGCGTTAATATTAAATTCTTCAGTTACTTTACCATTAAGTTCACTGTCAGGTGCTAGAGTTTTATCAGTTCCTTTTTCAACATAGTGAACGATAATCTTAGAGTCTTGTAATCTATAGTAGAAGATTGCTTCTTGTACTTCTTCAGTTAGAATACCACTTACTTTGCCAGTGCTTTCTACAAATTCATAAGCACCTAAATCAGTCTTTGCACTAAATGAATATTCTTCATCTAGTTTACCAGATATAGTATCATCTTCAAATAACTTATCAGTAGTTTTGTTACCATTTTTATCAATGATGTAATGATGAGCTATAGCTCCAGCACTTTCTTTTTTCTCATAATAGAAAGTGTATTCCTTAGTTTCTAGTGTATATTCTCCGTTATATGAAGTTGTATCTACTGCTGTATATTTAGGAATATTTATTGCACTTACATTATATTTATTAGTTACTTTACCATTAAACTCTTTATCTGGTGCAAGTGTCTTATTAGTTCCTTTTTCAACATAGTGAACAATAATTTTAGCATCCTTTAGAGAGTAGATAAATGTAATTGTATTATCACTGTTTTTTAATTTAATAGTTTGTTCTGTAGCACTTTCTAGATTATAGTTAGTAAATACTTTATTATCATTTTCATCTTTAGCATTAGCAGTATAATTATCATTAATTCTACCACTGTCTTTAACTGGGTTAATTAAATCTATTGCATTACCATCTTTAATTGTTACATATCTTATAGTAACATCAGTCATCTTTAATTGATAGTAGAAGGCTGCTTCTTGTCTTGTGCTAGATAGAGTTCCACTTGTTGTGCCTTCACTTTCAACAAATTCATAATCGCCTAAGCCTTCTGTTTTAGGACTAAATGAGAATGGTGTACCAATTTTACCTGTTACTTCATCATCATTAAATAGTTTTCTATCAGTTTTTTTACCATTGTTATCAATGATATAGTGATGAGCTACTGCTCCAGCACTTTCTGCTTTTTCATAGTGGAAAGTATATTCGTTAGTAGTTAAATCAAATTCAGCCTCTTGTGTTTTACTGCCAACTACAACATAGTCTTTAATATCTTTAGCATTAATTACTTTTGTTTCAGTTACTTTACCTGTGAAAGTATCATCATCTGCTAATGTTCTACCAGTACCCTTTTCTTTATGATGAACAATGATTTTAGAATCTTTAAGTTCATAATAGAAATTGATTACATTTCCTTCTTTAGCAAGAGTAATAGATTCTTGACTATTACTTACTAAATTATAATTATTTAAAGTTAAAGCGTATTCTGTAACCTTATCACCAATATATAAGTCTTCATTATTAGCGTTCTTAGAAATTGTTTTGCTATCAGCTACTTTTGTATTAGTACCTTTTTCTAAATAGTTAACAGTATAAGTCGCCTTAACACCTTTAACATTAATAGTTACAGTTGCAACGTCTGACTTTGCGTAAGTCTTATTACCATTTTTATCTGTGATAGTAGTTTTAATATAATATTTGAAATTATCAGTACCACGGAAGTTTGTATTTGGATTATATTTAAGTGATCCATCTTGATTAAGCTCTAATGAACCATATTTTGTTTTGTTAACTATAATGATTTCATCTAAAACACTTTTTGCTTCATCTTCTTGTTTTCCATTATAATCATTTGACGTAATGCCATCACTTGCATCTACTACTAATTCCTTGTTAGTTTCTGTGTCGTAATTATCATCTTTAGTTCTTGATGCAATAGGCGCAACTGGGTCGATTAAGTTTTCGTTAATCTTACCATCAACATTTTCATAGAACTTATTACCATCAGCAGCAGTTCCAGTAACAGTAGCACCATTATTAGTGTACATACTACCATAATAATCTTCATTTGCTGTTACATTGAATGTTAATTCTTCTGATTTTTTAGAAGATAATTCAGCAAATTTATAAGTTATAATAGTTTCTTTAGTGTTTTCATCTTTTGTAATTGTTACATTGTTACCATATCTTTGCTTTAAGTCATTTTCATCTACAGTGAATGTACTTGGAACAACGTCTCTAATAGTTAAGTTTTTAGCAACAATTTCCATATCTTTTGATACAGCTGCAAAGGCTTCATTTAATTTAGCCGTGTCACTAGCATCAAAGTAACTTCCACCATTTTTTACAATTGATTTTAAGAAATTTTGAGCTTCTTCATTAGTAACGGTATTACCTCTCCAATCTGTTGTAGTTATACCAAAACCAATTGAGTATATTTTGCCATTAAATGAGTCTGTTTCTTTTTTTGCTGCTTCACTAGGTTTCATATAAAATCCATCTTGGCAAGTTTCACTTTCATAAGTGATTTTTCCCCAGTGATTTCTTCTATAACCAACGTATTCACATCTATATGTTTCTTCGCTTTTATAATCGTAGTAATCAATATATCCATCGGCTACATTTTGTCCAAGATTATTTTGATAATTCTTTGTTGCTACAAAATCATAAGCATATAAATCTTCATGAGTGTCTACACTACCATGGCCATGTTCAATACCATTTTTATCATTATAGTATGTTGGCACACCGTCTGATAAAACGATTAAGCTTTTTTCATTATCTGCTTTTGTAAATAAATCTTTGGCCATACTGATTCCAAGTTGAACGTTAGTACCACCTTTAGCAGTTTTACCAGAAACACAATTTTTTAGAGTTGTAGCATTATCATTTAAACCACATACTTCACTTTTATTGGTATTATCCTTATCAGAATACCATACTATACCGATTTTAATCTTTCCAGCATTTTCTTCTGTTAAAAGACTATCAATGAAATTTTCAGCAGCGTCCTTTAGTGTTTCTATTCTATTTTTGTTAGAGCCACTTATTCCATTATCCATACTACCAGAAGCATCTAACACTAAAACGATTTCTCTATCTTTTTGTGTAGTTATAGTGTAAGGATTACCACTTACTGTTATTTTAACTTTAGCACTTCTGCTAGTTTCATCGCCAATACGTTCTGCAGTTTTAGTGGCAGTAACTTTACCAGCGTTTGGGTTAGCATCAGCAAATACAACAAAAGCATTACTAAATATAGATGTTATAGTAATAGCTAATGCAAGAAATAGCTGTGCTACATTTTTTAATTTTTTCATAACCTTTTCCCTCCTAAATCTATATTAAACAATCTTTTAAAGATTGGTTAATTTCCTACTACTAACAATAAGATAATCTCTTGTTCCATCAAGCAAACATGTTTGAAGAATTAAAATATCATCAGATTCGGTAATGTTAATATTTTTATTATATAAAGCATTTTCTCTAATTTTATTAATGTGGCCTAGAAAATCATTAGTTTTTAATGTCATGTGTTCTTTTTCTTTGGTTCTTTTTACAGAAAATACTTCGTATGTTGTAATACCGTCTTCAGTTTCAATATATATTAAATTATTTTTTTCAGTAAATTCATTGTCTAAGTATAATCTTAGATTTTTAAATGCTACGTCATATTTATTTGAATTATGACCATATATATTAATTTGTTTGTCATCAAATGTATTTCGGTAGTCCATAAATACAGCACCAATTCGACTTTTTTCTTTTTTTAAAGTGTGCGTTAAATAATAAGAATTATTTGATGGTTTAACAAACAAGGTATTAATATCAGTCCCAGGAATGTTGATACTGCCAATTATGTCATCATTTTGATACTCTTGTCTAAAGTTATAATATTTTTCCTTTAAATTTTCTTCTTTAGTTTCGTCAATTTTTCCTTCTAGTGCGATAACATTTAATTTTTCTTCATTATTTTTATGCACTAGTATCATTGCTGATGAGCTAATTAATAGTATTAAGCAAAAACTGAGTAAAAAATAATACCACTTTTTCATATTTTACCCCCTAAAATAATATATGAGTGATTTAACTAATTAGTATAAAATTATATGATTCATAATAATACACTAAAAATTTCGGTTTACAAGGTCTATATACTAAAGGATAGAGAGAATTTTGTCAATATTAAATATTGGAAATTTTAAAAAATTGCAAAAAAAATATAGACATTTTAGTCTATACTTATTAATTCATATTCTTTAGTACCGATGCCTCTTTCTTGTGCTTCATCTATCGTATGGTGACCATTTTTACTTTCTATTCTTTCTAAAAAGTGGGCTTTGCCTTCGTCATTACTGTCTTTTACTAAATCGATTGAGGCTTCATCAATAGCTACTGGGTCTAGGCTTGCTAGAATACCAATATCTTTAATGCATGGGTCTTCTGCCTTTGCACAGCAATCACAGTCTACTGACATGTTGCAAAGTACATTGATGTATACAATATTTTTATTAAAGTAGTTTACTACTGATGAGGCAGCATCAGCCATAGATTCTAAAAACTCGTCTTGTTTTGGAAGATTTTCCCATAGTTTATTTGGGTCTTTAGTAGCTCCTGCTGTGTGAATATAAACTTTACCAGCTGATGAAGCAACACCGATTGATAATTGTTTTAATGCGCCACCGTAACCGCCCATTGGGTGTCCTTTAAAGTGTGATAAAACAAGCATAGAGTCGTAGTTTTCAATATTCTTGCCGACATAGTTTTTCTTGATTCTTTTGCCATTTGGAACGTCTAGTTCTAGGTCTTCTTTTTCATCTAGTAAGTCTACTTTAAAATGTTTACTCCAACCATGATTTTCTAGTAATTTTTGATGTTTTAGAGTGGTATTTCTTTCACCGTCATAAGCTGTGTTGCATTCAGCAACTGTTCCATTTATATGGTTTATTAGTTCTTCTACGAACTCAGGCTTTAAGTAGTTTTGATTACCGGCTTCTCCTGAGTGTAATTTAACGGCAACATTTCCGCTTAGTTTGTGTCCTAGGGTTTCATAAATTTTAACTAAAGCACTTGGAGTTAATTCTTTTGTAAATAATACTTTTGATTTCATAAAAATTTCTTTCTTATATATCTTTACTTTCTAAAATTATGTTTTTAATTTCATTTTGCAATTTTTCATTTACTTCTTCTAAATTATCTTCTTTGCTTACCTTAAATGGTTTACCAAATTTGATTGTTAGTTTGTTATTTAGAAATTGGTATTTACCAGTTATGGCATAAGGAACGATAGTCGCGTTTGTTTTAGATGCAAGTGATACAGTTCCGAATTTAACTGGTAGTAGTAGCGTATCTTTGTAAGTGTCTTTGCTTATTTTGTTTTCTTTAACTAATTTAATTAGATAGTTATCTAGGTCTAGCAACGCTTTTTTAAATTCTTCTTTAGTTATAACATTATCATTATAAAGAGTTTTTAAAAATTCATACTGACTTAGTAGAGTCATTTGTTTTTTTATTATTTTTTTAAATTTAGCTAAGCTCATGTCTTTTTTTAGATATTCATAGGCTTCTTTTAATTTTTCTTCTTTACTTGCTAGGCTGTTTCTAGTGCCTTCAGGATAAATTCCTAGAGCCCATTTTTTATTTAGAACTTTTTCAGCAATTTCTTTAGAGGTACCTCCGTGGTGCTCACGATCAACACTGATACAACCGGAGGCTTTAAAGAACCAAGCAAATGGTCCATCAAAATATTCTTTTTTAGCCATATAGTGGAGCATTCTTTTGGTTGCTAAGATTGGCAAGCACTGGTCAAAAAGATGAATGTGATTGCCACAAACGATAATTGGTCCTTCTTTAGGAATTACTTCTTTATTAAGATACTTTGGTCTATAATAGCATGTAAATATGACTCCTAAAATGCTTTTAAAAATTTTAAACCCTACTTGATTTTTTTCTTTTTCCATGTTAGGCCTCTTTACTATATTTTTTAGTGCATTCTTCTTCTAATTTTTTATAGTTAACTTTACCAATTAAAGTTTTAGGAACGCTTTTTATGTAGTGATATCTATATGGCATAGCATATTTTGCTATGGATTTGGCACAGTAGTATTTAATGTCATTGGTTAGTTCTTTTGATTCTTTAAAATTATCTCTTAAAACGATGCAGGCTACTGGAACTTGTTTTTTGTATGGATGTGGTATTCCAACGACAACGCAAGCTAAGACTGCTGGGTGTGAGTCAATGATTTTTTCTAAGTAACTAGGATAGACATTATAACCACTAGTTACAATCATTCTTTTTAGTCTTGATGTAAAGAATACTAGTCCTTCTTCATCTTTGTAGCCGATATCACCGGTGTGCAGGTAGATTTTGCCATCAGGATGAAGTTTTAGGGTATTTGCAGTTTCTTCAGTTTCATTTAGATAACCAAGCATGACAGTTGGCCCACTTATGCATATTTCACCTTCTCTTTTCTTTCTTTGTTCCTTGGTGGTTCCTGGTTTAATTATTTTAACAGTAACATCAGGAAACGGTACGCCTAAAGCGCCTTCTTTATAATAGTGCTTTGGGGTAAGAATTGCAGCAGCAGTGCTTTCAGTAAGACCGTAGCCTACTCTTATTTGGGCATTGGAACCATGAGCTAAAAGATATGCATTTACTCGCTCTCTTAGGTCAGTTTTTAGGGTATCACCGCCACAGATACAGTTTGTTACACATTTTAAATATTTTGATTTGTCTTCATTATTAATTAAGCCTTCATACATTGTTGGTACACCAATTAAAAATGATGGACGATATAGTTTAATTAATCTTGCAAATTCACTTACTTTAAATGCTGGGATTAAAATACATTTCATTCCGGAGATAAGCTCTGTATGGACACTTACGCCTAGACCAAAGCCATGAAATATTGGCATGATGGTAAGAACAGATTCGCCAGCTTTTGCACCAGTCATAGCAAAGCACTGCATTCCTTCGGCATTAAAGTTTTTATTAGATAAAACTACACCCTTTGGTTTACCAGTTGTTCCACCACTATATAGGATAACTGCCTCTTTATCACTTTTACCAGTTACTTTGTACTTTCCATCATAACCATAACCGGTATCAAAGAATTTTTTAAAAGTCATAACATTGTCATCATTAAGATACTCTTTGTTTTCTTTTTCTTTAAAGAATTTTGTAACATAGTTGTATGCTTCAATGGTTTTTTTGATTACTATAAACATACTGTCAGTTACATCTGCAATTATAATTTTTTTAGCGTTTACTCTTCTTGCAGCTGTTATTACTTTTTCTTCAAAGACATTTACGGTAAAGATAAACTTACTGTTTGCAGCGTCCATATAGAATTCTATTTCGTTTTCACTTGATAGCGGATGAATCATACTTGCTACGGCGCCAACCATATTTATAGCATAGAAAGCGATGACGGCTTCAGGAGTATTTGGCATACAGATGGTTATTCTATCGCCTTCTTTTACACCGTTTGCTTTTAGGGCTTTAGCACAGGTTTCTATTTTTTCGTAGAATTTTTTGTATGTTAGACTTTTTCCATAATAGGAGATCGCATTACTGTGAGCATATTTTTTTGATGATTCGTAGATCATTTCATGCATCATTAAATCAGGATATTCTAAGTGAGTTAAGGTTTCACCGTATAAGTCATAGTATGGTTTTTCTAGTTCTTTATTATTTAAAATTCTATTTATAAAATTCATTTTTAATCACGCTTTCTAAAAGGGTTGTTACTTTATTTTCTAAAACTTTGGTTTCTTTTTCTACATCATCAGTTTTAGGTGAGTATTTTTTACCAATTTTAATTATTATTTGATTTCGTTTATAAATACCATTTATAGCAAAAGGAACTATCTTGCAGTTATTATCTATTGCGAGCTTAGCTGCCCCTTTTTTAAATGGCATGATAAGATCATCGGTTTTATTGATCGTGCCTTCAGGAAATATTACAACGACATAATTTTCTTTTAAGACTTTGCTTGCTGCTGGTAAGACGGTTTTATCTTTGATTTTACGGTTTACAGGAATGATTCCAGCAAATCTAAAGAAGATACCAAATGGGGGGTCTAAAAGTTCTTTTTTAGCAAGAAATCTAAGAGGCTTATTTGTAAGGCTGGCAATTAAAAGGCAATCTTTAAAACTAGTATGAGTTCCAGCAAAAATAAAGGAGCCTTCAAAATCAAGTGGTTCTTCATAGATAACTTGGGGTTTATAAATAAGCTTCATGTAGAGGCTTACTACTGGTCTTAGAAGTCTATATAAAAATGTTTCTTTCATGTTATCACATTTCCTTTACAGTAATAATTTTATCATATTAAATTAAAAAATAAAAGAGAACCCACGAAGGTTCTAGGGTTACATATCAACTTGTTTATTTTCTAAATTTATTTTAGTACTTGCTAGAAGTTTACTTGAAAAATTAATAGCTTCGGTCCAGTCGTTATCGTTAAAATTACTAAAGATACCAATTAAATAAAAATTATTTTCTAGTTGGGTTACATAATAAATATCTTTTTCGTTTTCATCATCTAGGTACTGCATTTTAAACATTTTGTAGTCTACACCGTTGTAGGTTTCATCTTTTATTTCTAGAATGTTGTAATTTTTCATTAATTCTTTTCTATAACTTTTATAAAATTCTTCCAAGTCGCCATCATAATCTGATTTTAATTTGACAATCATGACGCCACCAACTTTTTCATTAAGCTGATTTTCATAAAATACTGTTTCACTGTCAGTTTCAGTTTTAATAAAATTTGAAGTTAAGTTTAAAGTTACATTTTCAAAAGTAACTGTTGTTTCTTTCTTTTCAGTAATATTTCTTGGCTGCACTTCAGTGGAGTTATATGCTAGATAAATACCTGCTAGAACTGATGCTAAAACGATAACGATGCTTATAATAATCCCAGGCATGATATTCTTTTTAAAGTTTGCTTTAGCTTTATCTTCATTGGTTAGAGCTTCTTCATCAAAGTAACTCTTTTTAAATGGTGAGACAATTATTCCCTTCTTTTCCATTCTAGTTAAAAATGGTAGTTTGTCAGCAAAGTCTAGTTCTTTTAAAACTGTAATTTCTGAGATTGTATGTTCTTTATCAAATGCATTATATTTTTCATAAACTGATTTTAGTTTTTTGATTTTTTCTTCTTCTGTTAATGTATTATCGGTTTTAGCTTCTTCGTTCATTTTTTTTAGCAAGGTTGAGATACCTAAAATTGTAAAGATTAAACTTACGATATAGTCTTTTACTAAAGCTGTAACAAAGGCATTATTTGCATATAGAGCGTTAAAAGAGGTGCCTTCTAGGTAGGCGGTTATGGATGGCATGACTATAAAAGTAATAAATGTGATAACTATAACTGATATTGTTACGATTATGTATTTAGATTTTGAGTCAATGTCACAAACTTTTTTATAGAATAAGTAAGCACCATAGCCAATAATAAAGGCACATATTGATGCGATATATCCTAGATAATATATAAATATCCAGGGAATACTGAAGATTAGAGCACCGATTAGAGCACTTAAACTTGCTAAGAATTTATTGTTTTTCATTTTTGTTCCTCATTTCTTATTTTATCTATTTTATTAATAATTAATTGGTATTTATCGTATCTTTTTTCTACGTGGCCATAAAACTTTAGGACCTCACCTTCTTTGATGCGGTTGATGTAATCTATTTTTTTAGGAAAGATTATACAGTCAAAGTAACCAGTTTCATCAGATATTTTTAAGAAGGCCATAGTGTCATTTTTCTTGGTCTTGATAGTTTTAATGCTTTCTAAAAGACCATATATTTCAATCATTTTATCAAAGTAGTTAGGTATTTCGTTAATTTTTATACCTTTAAATTTACTGGCTGGGTGATTGGATACATAAAAACCATAAAGGTCTATTTCAGCTTTCATAAGTTCATTTAGTGGAAACTCTTCTTTTCTTTCTAGTTCCGGTTTTGAAACTAGTGAGCTATCTAACCCACTAATTAGTTCGGCATAGATGCTAGCATTTTTCATGGAATTTATAAGCGTGTTTCTAGTTTCGTTAAAGTTATCAAAGACACCAGCCATAATTAGATTAGTAATTGTTTTAGTGTTTACTGACTTACCGTATAGGCGACTTACAAAGTCATAGAAGTCTTGGAATGGACCTTTTTCCCTTTCTTTTACGATATCATTACTGGCAGTACCACCCACATTTTTAATAATGTTAAAAGGCATTAAGATACTTTCTTCATGGATTATGTATTCATTAGTGCTTAAATTAATATCTGGCTTTACTATTTTTATTCCTAGGCTTTTGGCTTCGTCAATATATTCTTTGGTTTTAGTTGCCGAGCCAATATTAATAGTTAGAAGGTCTTTGTAGAAATATAGTGGGTATTTTACTTTTAGATACATCATTTGATAACCAACGAAAGCATAAGCTACTGAGTGAGATTTATTAAAGCCATAGTTAGCAAATTTCATGATTAAGTCATATATTTTACTTGCAGTTTCTTCACTTACTTTATTTTTAGCACGAGTTATAAATTTGATTTGTTCTTCTTTAATGACTTCTTCTTTCTTTTTGGATATGGCTCTTCTGATGATGTCAGCTTCACTGTATGAGTAACCTGCTAGCGTTGTAAATATTTGCATTATTTGTTCTTGGTAGACAATAATTCCGTAGGTTTCTTTTAAAATATCTTCTAGTTCAGGAGTGATGTAATCTACTTTTTCCTTGCCTTCTTTACGGCGAATAAAGGTATCAATGTTTTGCATGGGTCCTGGTCTATATAGAGCAAGAGCAACTACTAGATCATCAAATTTTGATGGTTTTAATTTTTGTAAGAAGCTTTTCATGCCTTCACTTTCAAATTGAAATATACCTGTGGTGTTAACTTTTTTAAATTCGTTTAAGACACTTTCATCTTCTAAATCTATTTTATTTAAGTCTAGCTTTTCGTTTATATCATCTATAATCATTTTCATGGTGGTTAAGTCTTTGATAGCTAAAAAGTCCATTTTAAGTAGGCCAAGGGCTTCTAAATAGTTCATTGTATAGCCAGTAAGGTAAGTATCTCCACTTTTAATAATTGGAATAATATTATCAAGTGCAGTATTACAGATAACAACGCCGGCGGCATGGGTACTAATATGTTTTTTTAATCCTTCAAATTTAAAAGCTTCGTAGTAGATTTTTTTAATTTCTAAATTAGAATTTAAGATTTTAATTACCTCAGGTGTTAGATTTTCTTTTAAAGTTTTTTTGGCATCTATTAAGGGCATCAAAGCATCTATTTCCACTCCCCAAATTTTAGCAATGGATAAAAGAACTTGTTTAGATGCAAATGTACCATAAGTCATAATTGGCATAACACAGTTATCGCCATATCTTTCTTTAACATAGTTAATTACTCGCCAGCGCTCTTTAGCATCAAAGTCAATATCAATATCGGGCATTGTTACTCTTTCTTTATTTAGAAATCTTTCAAATAGTAAATTATATTTTAAGGGATCAATCATAGTTATTCCAAGTGAGTAAGTAACTAAGCTGCCTGCTGCGGATCCTCTTCCCGGGCCGACCATTATATCGTTGTTTCTTGCGTATTTAACGTAGTCATAAACGATTAAGAAGTAGTCAACAAAGTTCATGTCCTTAATAACTTTAAGTTCGTATAAAAGTCTTTCTTGATAGTTTTTTGGGACAACCCCATTTAACCTTTTTTTAAGGCCAAGAACTGCTAACTGTTTTAAGTATTCGTAGCTATCTTTGATTTTTTCATCATAGTGAGGAATTAAATTAGGATTTTGTGATAGTGTAATATTGATTTGACTGGTAAATTCTAAATTATTTCCTGGCTTTAAATAGTTTTCTTTGGCATCCATTTGATTTATTTCTGGTTTTTTACCATCTTCTATTAAAGTTAAATATTTAAGATATTTAGTATCTTCTTTTTGAAGAGTTTTGGTAATATTAAAAAATACAGTTTTGGCTTTTTGGTCTATCCCTACTTTTTTGGTATTTTCATTATCATAACCAAAGTAAATTTTATCTGTATGCGTCTCTAGTTCTTTATAAAGTTCTATGTCTGTTACAACTACTAAAAAGTCTTTTAGCATTGGAACTAAGTACTCTTTTGTAATTTCATTATCTAATTTATAAGTATTTATTTTAAAGAGTTTTTTTAAAGATTTTTCTTCTTTGGCATATAAATATAAATGTTTATTATCTATTTCTATATCAAGCGCTATTAAGGGTTTAATATTATTTTGGTTGCAGACTTTTAGAAACTCAGCAGATGCACATAAGTTATTATCAATAATTCCTAAAGCATCAAGATTTTTACTTTTAGCATAGGAAATTAAGTCTGGTATTTTAATTAGACTGGCTAGTACTTCATAATCAGTTTTTATACTTATTGCATCCATCTTTAATCACCATTTAAAGTATATCATGAGAAAAATAAAAGTGCTAGATGAAGATAATAAAAACGCATGATATTTCATGCGCATAATACTTTAACTATGTAGTATCCCATATCTTTTTTTAGAATTTCTACACTATATTTTGCTTTTAAATTTTTAATTACAGTTTTTACGCCATGATTGGTACGCATAACAAACCATAATTCACCACTAGGATTAAGGTATTTGGGAGCTTCATTAATAATCGTTAAATAAACGCTTTTACCTGCCCTAATTGGTGGATTACTTATTATGCAGTCGTATTTTTCAGTAATATTTTCATAGATGTTACTTTTAAAGATATTAACTACCGCTTTATTTTCCTTTTGATTCATTTTGGCTAGGTGCATTGCTCTATCGTTAATGTCTATCATATCTACGTTAGCATCCATTACTTTATTTAGGGTTATGCCAATAAAACCATAACCACAACCGACATCTAGAATTTTAATAGATTTTTTACCGTATTTAAAATAAGTTTCTACTAGAAGTCGGCTTCCCAAATCAATTTTATCTTTCGAAAAGACGCCAAGATCACTATAAAAGGTAAAATGATTGTTTTCATAAGTATAGTTAAGTGTTCTTAATTCACTTTTTAAATTTTCGTTATTTTCAAAATATTGCATAATTAATTTTTTCTTTCTTTAATTTTATTGATAATAAATAATAATATAGGTGCAAGGATAACTAAGTAAATATAATAGATTTCTGTTTTAAATAAATAATTAAATAAACATAGTAATAAACCTAGAACTGAGTAGATTAGTAGTAATACTTTATTACTGTTTTTGTAAATATAAATACCTACTAGAACATATAAAATACTTAATGATATTAGAACTAATTTAGCATATTTATTGATTGTTTTACCCTTTTGACTATTAGCACTTAATTTATCTTCAATTTCTATTATTTTGTCTAGTGCATCAATGTTTGATTTGTTTGTATTAATATCAATAGGAACTTGATCTAGTGGCATAGTTATTCTTATATTTGGGCTACCTTTTAAGTTTTCATAGACTGCTACTATTCCGTATTTTTGACCGTCTTTTTCAATATCTTCATAACCACCTTTAGCGCCGTGAAGAAATGCATGATAACTTTCATCACTAGTTGGATATGGGATTAGAACTCTTAAAAGAGTGGTCTTAGGTGCATAATTTAAATTTTTAAATGTGTAATTTAACTCCTTTATATCATTATGAGATACTACTGCATTACCAATAACATACTCTAAGTAAAACGCGGTTAACCCACTACTTTGGTAATAAATATAGTAATCATTTTCACCATCTTTTGTTTTTATATTAAAGGTTTTATCGCTAACTTTTTTAGGATCTAATTCTTTAAAATATGTAACATCTTTACCTAAATCATTGATATTAATTTCTTCATTATTATATTTATAAGCACTACAAGCAAAGTTATAAATATTTAAGGCATTATATATTTCACCATTTTCTAGATTGACAGTTTTACCATCCCATTTGCTACCAAAAGAATTATAATTAAGAGTTCTTAATAAATAATCAATTTCACCATCTACGATAAGAAGTTCTTTTACTCTTAGGTTACCACTTATTTCTATTTCACTATCAATATAATGCTTAACTACTTTATAGTTATTATTGGCACTTACTAAGATTGGAAAACTTAACATTATTAAAAATAAAACGATTTTTTTCACTTTTACCACCATAAACATATTATCATAACTAAAGTTTACAGTCTAGTTTTTATAATAGTTTTCATATATTTTATTAGGTGATTTGATGTTATATTTAATTAGTTTGTTAAAAGGCCTAATGTTTTTTACAGGTTCTTATTCAATTAATGTTTTTCCTCAGCCACTAAATAAAACTGATGAAGAAGAAGCCACTAGAAAGATGCTACTTGGGGATAAAGATGCAAGAAATAAACTTATTGAGCATAATTTAAGATTAGTTGCGCACATTGTAAAAAAATATGAAAACAACGAATATTTACAAGATGATTTAATAAGCATTGGTACAATAGGCTTAGTAAAAGGAATTGATTCGTATAAACCAAGTAAAAATACGAGACTTACAACTTATGCTGCTAGATGTATTGAAAATGAAATCTTAATGCATTATAGAAGTAATAAGAAGCATTTAAATAATGTAAGTTTAAATGATTCAATTGGTTTTGATAAAGATGGTAATGAAATAAATTTAATTGATGTTTTAAAATGTGATAATGAAGATATTGCTGATATGATTGATACTCAAAATAAAATAGATTTGCTACTTAAATATTTAGATACTTTATCTAAAAGAGAAAAAGAAATAATAATTAAAAGATATGGCTTATATAATACTAGAGAAATGACTCAAAAAGAAATTAGTAAAGAAATGAAAATATCTAGAAGTTATGTTTCTAGAATAGAAAAAAGAGCTATTACTAAGATTTTTAGGGAATTTATTAAGAATAAAAAGATTTAATGTATAATTTATTGCTATTTTACTCATCATAAACTAGGACTATACGCCCGTTCATTTTCTTTTAGTTTTTTGAGAAAATAATGTTAGGAGAGTAAATTATGGTAGAAAGAAAATCTGATAGTTATTATTATAATTTAGTAAGAGGTAATATTCGTAAATATAGATTAGAAAAGAATTTTACACAAGCAAAATTAGCTGATGAAGCGAATTTGAGTACTGATTATATATGTGAAATTGAAAGTAAAAAGAAGAATAAAAGTTTTTCTATCGCAACAGTAGGTAAAATTTCTGAAGCTTTAGAAGTCGATTTTAAAAACTTTTTTGAGTAGGTAACTACTCTTTTTCTTTTCACACCATATACTGACAAAATCTTTGGCATCTTCTTGATAAAATATTATTGAGGAGTGCTTAATATGAATAACAAGGAAGATATTAAATATATTTATGATTTAGTTTCTAAAAGAATTAAGTTATTTAGAAAATATCGTGGCATTACTCAGGAACAATTAGCTGAAAAGACGACCTTCTCTAGAGGTTTAATTGGTAATATTGAAAGTGCAAAAACTACGCAAACGTTTAGCTTAGCTGTTCTCTACTCTTTTGCAAGGTGTTTAGATATTCCGTTAGAGATGTTTGTTAAAGAAGATATAAGTGATTATTTAAAGCAACTCGGAATAGAAATTTTAGATGAAGATGATAAAGTATAACGATAAGTTATATTTTTTTTATAAAAAAAACTTACTATTATAGTAAGTTAGATTTCTTTTAGGTAGTTATGAAGCTTTTCAGCGACGTCTAATGGTAAAATTGTTGCTAGGTCAGTGATACTTGCTTCTTTAATTTTTTTGATGCTACCATAAGTTTTAATAAGTTCTTTTCTTCTTTTTTCGCCAATTCCAGGAATGTTATCTAAAACACTTGCGATATTTCCTTTAGATCTAATTTGACGATGATAATTTATTGTGTATCTATGAACTTCATCTTGCATTCTAGTCAGATAGTGAAATAAGTTACTTGTGTGATCTATTTGATAGATTTCTAAGGTATCACCATCAAGTAAGTCATTTGTGCGGTGTTTATCATTTTTAACTAATCCGCAGACTTTGATATTTAAATTTAGTTCTTCTAATACTTCTTTGGTTGCTCCTATTTGACTTTTGCCACCATCTACTAAAATTAAGTCTGGTAAATCTTTTTCAAGTAGAGCCCGATAATATCTACGATAGATTACTTCTTTCATAGTGTGATAATCATCGTTTTTATCAACCATAATTTTATATTTACGATACTTATTCTTACTTGGTTTACCATCTACAAAAACAACCATACCTGATACGGCAAAGGAACCAAAAAGATTTGAGTTGTCAAATACATCTATTCTTTTGATGCCAATATTTAACAGTTTTTCTAATTCTTCATTAGCACCGGTACTTCTATTTATTTCATTTAAAATTCTTTTGAAGTTATTTTCTAAATTAATACTAGCGTTTTCTTTAGCCATTTTAAGAAGTTTGTGTTTTGGTCCCCTACTTATTTTAATAAATTTAGTATTGATAATTTCTTTTAAGATGTTTGGATCTATTTCATCTGGTAAAAGAATTTCTTTAGGGACTTCTTTTTTATTATAGAAAAGCGCTATGTAGTATTCTAGTTCGTTTAAGTAGTCGTCGGTTACTGGTTTGATTTCAGTATAGTTACCAACTAGTTTACCAGCTCTGATAAATAGAATTTCAAGAGAGATAAAACCATTTTCAAAGACATAGTTGATAATGTCCATATCTTCTTTATTAGTTAGCTCTACTTTTTGTTTTTCTAAAACTACGGTCATATAATCTAGTTCTTTTTTTAAGTCTAAAGCCATCTCATAGTTCATATTTTCAGAATAGTAATTTATTTTTTCTTTTAATTTATTTTTAATAATATCTTCGTTACCTTTAAGGAAAGAAATAATTTCGTTTTCCATATCAAGGATTTGGTTTTCATCTACTTTTTTGGTGCAGTATCCTAAGCATTCATGAATATGATAGTAAAGACATACTTCTTTTGGCAGACCTTCACATTTTTTTAATGGGTATAATCTATTAATTAAGCTAGTTATTCTTCTTGCTGCATAAGCATTTACATAAGGGCCAAATAAAACTTTATCTTTGTGTTTTTTAGCTGACAAGTATCTTACTACTTTTAGACTAGGAAATGGTTTTCTAGTATATTCAATATAAGGGTAACTCTTGTCATCTTTTAGTAAAATGTTATATTTTGGACTATATTTTTTAATTAGATTTATTTCTAAAATAAATGCTTCTAGCTCCGTAGAGGTTACAATATATTTAAAGTAAGCTATGTCACTTATCATCTTGGCCGTTTTACCAGAATGTTTTCCACGAAAATAAGAACTTACTCTTTTATGTAAGTTTTTGGCTTTACCAACATAGATTATTATATTATTTTTATCATACATTTGATATGAGCCTGGCTTATTAGGAATAAGGGCAATTTCTTCTTTAAACATAAACATCACAGTTTTATTTTAACACATTTTAGGTTTTATTATTACTTAAATTTTGATATAATTTTTTTGTGATTGTTATGAATTTTAATTTAATTAGTGATTCTTTAGTTGTTCAAAAGAAATCTAAGTTTATTGGTATGCTTTTTAAAATAGATAGTAAAGAAGATGTTGCTAGTATTATTTCTTATGTAAAAGATGAAAATAAGGGGTATAGACATGTTCCCTATGCTTATAAAGTTAATAATACAGGTGGCAAAAGTGATGATAAAGAACCAGGTGGTATTGGTCTTGCTTTCTTTAATATTTTAGAGCGAAATAGTTTAGATGGATATTTATTATTAGTAGTAAGATATTATGGTGGGGTTAAACTTGGGGCTTCAAATTTACTTAGAGCTTATAATAGTGCTGCTAATCTTTGCATAAAAAAATAATAGCCACATAGATTTTACTAGGTGGTTATTTTGAATTTAATTATAAATTATTTAAAAATATTAGTTATTCCTTTAGTATTTGTTTTTGCTTTTCCATTAATTTTAGCAATTCTTAATTTATTTGGAGTGTTTTCTACTAAGCTTATTACAATTATCTTTTTTGGAGTTATTGCTTTATATAGTGGCTATAAACTGGGCAAGACAGTAAGTAAAAGAGGATTTATACATGGTCTTGCATTAGGTGTTATTCTTTCACTATTTATGTTTGTATTTAGTTTACTATTTCATAATCATTATCAGTTTAATACACTAATTTATTATATTATTATTTGTTTATCATCTTTAATAGGTGCTAGTTTAGGTATACAAAAATCGGGCAATTAAGTCCGATATTTTTATTTTAGATACTTAAGGAAGAGATACAGTATATGGATTGTCAGCCTCCCCTGTACCGCCAGTTAGAATGATATCTGTACGAAGAGATACTACGGGCCTGATGCCCATTTTTTCGCCTGTAACATAGCTTATTGCTACCCCCCTTTTGTTAACGAAGCCAGGTTGTAAAAAACCTGATGATGTTATTCCAAAATTATTTATTAAATAATATAAATTATTACTAGTTAAAAAGGAACCTGCTTTATTATTATTTGATGAAAGCAGAGCTTCTTTAACGTTATAAAGGCCAACTGGATAGTCTAAGGCATTGTTTCCATAATTTGCTGTTCCGCCAGCTGATACTTTTAATGTATATTGGTCCAACTTGTTAGAACAAGTTAATGTTGTATAGTTTAACAGAAAATTAGATGTTAGATTTCCACCATTCGGATTAAATCCACCATAATCATTAATATTACGGTTAGCACAAAAGATTGTATTTTCTAAATAATTTGTAGCAGAAGTCATGTTTGTTTTATACCAGTTATCAACTATTGTTTTTAACTCAGAATTAGTTGAGTTAACATCGTCTGCAAATAGCATTTCGTTTAGAGCAGTTTCAATAGTGTTTCCATTTTCTAGCGTTAAATAAAAAATATATAATGATGATGAATACCAAAGTGAATATATGTAGGAAACGCTAGAACAGGTTCTACTAGTAGAAAAACATGTATAATGATAATTATCTAAGCCATTATCGTATGAAGAATCTGTGGTGTCAGAAAAATGATTTTCAAATTTATCCGTTTTTGTGTTGTTTAAAGTATAAACCCCGTTAGTATATGATACTGATGAGCCAAAAACTATACTTGAATTATCACTTGTTTTAGTATTTTTTTCATAAACTTTGTTGTGCATATAACCTAAATACGCAGGTGTTGCAGTTGCACTTCCTTGTGATACATAATATTTTTCTACCTCCGTGTCATCTCCAGTGTTGTTGCATTTGGTACTAGAATTATATAATCCATTATATAGTAATTTTACTCCATTAGTTTCGGTGGTTCGGCCCATTTTCCAGCAGAAATTGTTTAATATTAGATTGTTATTCGTTATATTACCTACATAATAATATATTTCTTTGCCGTTTTCGTCGGTAGTTTTTGAAACTCCGTTATTTTTGGCGTAGTCAGCTAGAACTTTATCGTATACTGTTGGTTTTTTGGTAAATTCAACGTTACATCTTGTTTTATTTTTAGTAATACTAGTTACGTTAAATATCCATTTGCTTCCGTTCCATACAGCTGTTCCACTTCCATTTGAACAAGTTACTGTTCCGTTATAACTAGAAGTAGTTGGAAAATTATCTGATTCTTTACCGTCAATGGTTATTGCTAAAAGCGCATCTTCTTTTTCGCTCCATTTAGCGTCTATTAAAGTTTCGTTTTCATATTTTTTTAAGACCATACCCCCAGCTATCAACATAAATACGCTCAAAAGAAGAATGAGTGATATACTTTTAGTTTTCATTTTTTACCACCTATTTTCTTCTTTTATTATATAACAACCCCCCCCGTGTCAAATATGAATGTGAAAACTTATCATATATTTAGACACTTTTTAGAGAGGGTCTACTGTTGTATAATATTTAGAAAGGTGGTGATTTTTA